>CAYNFN010000412.1:0-7083 GCA_964396485.1 uncultured Alcaligenaceae bacterium | reverse complement strand
CGCCGCGCGCAGGGTCGCGACGCGGTCATCGAAGTCGATGTTCGGCTGCACTGCCGCGAGCACGGCTTCGGCTTCGTCCACGCGTTTCAGCTCGACGAGCAACTCGGCAAGATCGAGGCGTGCTGGATCGTTTGCCGCGTCGAGTTCCAGCGCCTTACGCAGCGCTTCCACGGCCCCAGCAAGATCTCCCGCCTCGCGCAGCTCCGTGGCGCGGGCTCGTTCGATCTCGGAGGGCGTGGGAATGAGCGCGTCGATAAAGGCGCGAACCTGCGATTCCGGAATCGCGCCGAGAAACTGTGAGACCGGTTTCCCGTCCTTGAACGCCATCACGTCCGGGATCGAACGTATCCCGTATGCGGCAGCGATCTCCTGGTTCTCGTCGGAGTTCACCTTTGCAAGCTTGAACCGACCGCCGTACTCGGAGACGAGCTTTTCGAGAATCGGTTTCAGGACCCGGCAGGGACCGCACCAGGGAGCCCAGAAATCGACAACTACCGGCGTGGACTTTGAGGCCTCGATGACCTCGCGCTCGAAAGTGTCAGTGGTGACGTCAACAACGTGCGCAGACATGCTCTATCCCTTGGGAAACGACAGAACAAAGGTGGGGCTGCGGGCAGGATAGTGAAGACTTTCTGCCGCGCAGTCCAATTCGGCCGTCGGGGCGAACCCCGGAATGACGAAGCAGCTTTTCTCCCTCGGTGTAGCTTCTCGTGTGGATGTTTCGGAATGGGGTATCGCCCCCAGTGCTAATAGCGGCGTTTCTTAAAGCGTCCTTTTGCCCGCCAAAAACACGCCACTAAGCGCTAGAGGGAACCCTTCTTCGGGCCCTCTTCTCATTGGATCAATGCGTTACCGTGGTCCGACCCGGATCAGAACCATCAGGGTTCCACCGAGAAAGCTCGCCAGAAGCACGAACTCGGTGACGTTGTCGCGCGCGGCGTGCCACGCGATGGTCGGGACGTTTAGATCGAGACGCTCCATCAAGCGGTGGCGCAGTTGCTCTGCTCTGGGACCGAAGCCCGCCATGGTGCCAACGGCTCCGCCCAGCTGTCCCACCAGCACCCGGGGCGCGCTTTGATCGAATCGCTCCAGATGTCGAAGCAGCTCGCCGATCCAAACTGAGAGCTTGAAGCCCAATGTGATCGGCAGTGCGTGCACGCCATGGGTCCGGCCCATCATCATCGTCTCGCGATACGTCTCGGCGAGATCCGCTAACCGGCCGATGATCGCGGTCAAGTCACGCGTCACAATTCGGTAGACTTGCTTGAGCTGAAGTATCGCGGCGGTGTCGAGAATGTCCTGGGTGGTAGCGCCCCAGTGGACATATCGCCCCGCCGATCCAGCCAGCCGCTCCAACTCCCTAAGCACTCCCATCAGAGGATGAGCCGTTTCTGTCGTTTCCCGCGCGAGATTCTCGATCGGCAGGTCTGCTTTGGATACGGCATCTCGGATCCCGGTGGCTGCCCAGCCAGGGATGATGTCGAGGTCGGCCTGGGCTTCGGCCAAAGCCGCCTCTACCTCGAGCCAGGCCTTAAGAGTAGACATCTCGTCGAAGATCGCTCGCACTTCCTCGGTGGCGTACCAGTTGCCGAGCAGGCGGTAATCGATCAGATGAGCGCTGACGGGCCTCACGTTGGCACTCCTTCGAGCAGTGAAAAGCCGGCCGCTTCGATCAGCGATGCCGCGACCGGCAAGTCGCGCTCTTTGACCAACTTCAGCCCGGCGGCCGTGAGAAGGCTGTGAAACTCCAGCGCCGTTCGTTCCTTTGCATCCTGGCAGGGAACGACAGTGTCACGTCTATACTTTATAGCTCCTGCAGCGGATGCGCCGCCCCACCTCCTCATTCGTGATCGTCCTTTGGGCCTCCGAGTCGGCAAGGCCCCGCTGCGCCATGACATAGAAGGCAAGCTCACGCACAATCTCCTCGCGAAAACTATCCTCGGGTTGTCCTGCGATACGGCGGGTCCGTTTTTCCTTTGCTGTGGACAGATTTGCAGTCTCCGAGGTCGATTTCTACAGTTATTCTGCTGCTAATTTGCGCAGACATACAGTCCGACGGGCATATGCCGGGAGTAAATGAGCCTCTCTTGCACTTTCCTTCGTGGTCCCTCGTACCCTTCGTGCCCTTCGTGGTGAACGCGGTTAGTGGTTGTCGCGGGGAACCCCTTTCGTGGTCGAAATCCTCTGATACTTGACCGCGGGCTTGAGCACCATGCCGTGCGAAAGCTCGTCCACCATGCCGCGCTGAATCTCCTGCCAGGGGGTCTGGCTGCCGGGCATCTTGAAGCCGCCCTGCTTTGCCAGCGCTTTCTTGCGCCTTTCGTACTCCGCCTTGCTGATCAGGATATTGGCGGTGCGCTTGCTCAAGTCGATGCGAATCCGGTCCCCGGTCTTCAGGATTGCGAGGCCACCGCCGGTCGCCGCTTCCGGCGAGGCGTTCAGGATCGAAGGAGATCCCGAGGTACCCGACTGCCGTCCGTCACCGATGCACGGCAGTTCGGTCACGCCGTGCTTGATCAGTTCCGCGGGCGGCTGCATGTTCACCACTTCGGCGGCGCCGGGATAGCCGACCGGACCGGTGCCGCGCACGAACAGCATGCAGTTGTCGTCGATCTTGAGCTTTGGATCGTCGATGCGGTGGTGATAATCTTCAGGCCCCTCGAACACGATGGCGCGGCCTTCCCATGCATTCGGGTCTTTGGGATCGGACAGGTAACGCTCGCGGAAGTGGTCCGAGATCACGCTGGTCTTCATGATCGCGCTGTCGAACAAGTTGCCCTTGAGGTTGAGGAATCCGGCCTTCTCCTTCATCGGCTGCTCGTACGGCCAGATCACCTTCTCGTCCTCGATCTTCGCGTTCTTGCAGTTCACATAGAACGTCTTGCCGTTGACGGTTAGTGCATTCTTGCGGATCTTGCCGGCCTTGATCAGCTCGCTGACTACCGCAGGCACGCCGCCGGCGTGATGGTAATCCTCGCCCAGGTATTCGCCTGCCGGCTGAAGGTTCACCAGCAGCGGGATGTCGTAGCCGACCTTCTCCCAGTCGTTGTTGTCGAGCTTGACGCCGATGTGGCGCGCGATGGCGTTGAAGTGGATCGGCGCGTTGGTCGAGCCGCCGATCGCCGAGTTGACGACGATCACGTTCTCAAAGGCCTCGCGGGTCATTATCTTCGAGGGGCGCAGGTTTTCCCACACCATCGCGACGATGCGTTTGCCGGTTTCGTAGGCGTTCACCGCGCGATCCTTGTGTGGCGCCGGAATCGCGGCGCTGCCGGGCAGCGACATGCCCAGCGCTTCGGCCAGGGAGTTCATGGTCGATGCCGTGCCCATGGTGTTGCAGTGGCCCGTCGACGGGGCCGAGGAGGCGATCAGCTCGATGAATTCCTCGTCGTTGATTTCGCCCGTCGCCAGAAGTTCACGCGCCTTCCAGACGATGGTGCCCGAGCCGGTGCGCTCGCCACGGAACCAGCCGTTCAGCATCGGCCCGCCGGACAGCACGATGGCCGGGATGTCCACGGTCGCCGCCGCCATCAGTTGCGCGGGCGTAGTCTTGTCGCAGCCGGTGGTGAGCACCACGCCGTCGATGAAGTAGCCGTACAGGATCTCCACCAGCCCGAGGTAGCAGAGGTTACGGTCCAGCGCGGCCGTCGGGCGCTTGCCGGTTTCCTGGATCGGGTGCACCGGAAACTCGAATGCAATGCCGCCGGCCTCGCGAATCCCTTCGCGCACCCGGTGGGCAAGCTCGAGGTGGTGGCGGTTACAGGGAGAAAGGTCGGAGCCGGATTGGGCGATGCCGATGATGGGCTTGCCCGCCTGCAGTTCCTCGCGCTTCAGGCCGAAGTTCATGTAGCGCTCCAGGTACAGCGCCGTCATGTTGGGATTGTCCGGATTGGCGAACCACTGGCGGGAGCGGAGTTTTGAAGGGTCTTTCTTGACTGATTTCCTTGCCATGATCTGAATCCTCCTCGGGAGGCCGGGGCTCTAAGTGGCCACGGGCCGGAATGATTGGTCACACGGGACGATTTTACCTGAGTAATACCGTGACGGTCGTGACGGCGTGAAAACACCCGATCATTCCGGGTGTTTCAGTGAAGGCTAACCTTCAGGTCATGCCGGAACTACAATTCATACCCATGCGGACGGTGTCCGCATATACGTGGCGACGTGACGGGAGAAGCTCAAAGTCCTGGACTCGCAACTCAGAAACTCAAATCATCTCTTGTCCTACTCTGTGTTCTCTGTGTCCTCTGTGGCAAAATTGGGTTCGACTCTGATCTTCCTTTGCGTCCTTTCTTTTCCCTTTGCGCCCTTTGCGTCAACGCTCTTGCGATTTTGGCGTAGCCCGCGGATAAGCGGACTTGGTGACGACCCATGTCAGTTGTTACACTATTCTCGAATTCTTTTCGGAGGATTTGGTGCCTGAGCCCCCGGAATGGATAAGCCGACACCAATGGCGAAGACTTGCCGTTTCAGCGATTTTTCATGGTACGGGATTGCACATCACTCTTTCGCCATGCGCTCCACTCGGTGGGTGGCACAGCGATTGCCCTCCGTGAGCCCAGTAAGCCATTTTTTTGGATGTGTTTTCTTGAGAATTAAATCGGGTTGAATCAGTGTAGTTTTCCCAAAGCAGCGTTATCCTGATCGAAACCCTGTTTGCGGCGCGAAAATCAGCCCGCGATTCGGATATCAGACGGAACCATCAAAATGGCCAGACAACCGGAGCCGCAGAAAAGTCTCGTCGATCGCCTGATAGCATCGCTACAGCAGGACGAGTTCGTCCTGTACATGCAGGCCATCGTGCCGATTGCTCCGCAACGCGGGGAGCGGCCGTTCCAGGAGATCTTTGTCCGATTCAAGGAGGAGGACGCCAAGCTGCTCCCGCCGGGGACGTTCTTCCCCATTCTAGAGGAGTGTCAGTTGCTGCCGTATCTCGATCGCTGGGTGGCGAATCGTCTGGCTCGTTGGGTTCGCCGTGCGGTCGGCATCAAGCCAGATTGGCCCATACCCCGCAACAATGTCAATCTTTCGGAGGCAACGCTGGATGACGCGGATTTTGGCCAGTACGTATGCAAATACGTCAACAACTCGTATTTGTCCGGTGGGGCGCTTGGGTTCGAGATTGCGCTGGAAGTCGCAATCGCGAACGAAGCGTCGTTGCGGCAACTGATGGCAGAGGTCCGGCCTTTCGGCTGCACCCTGACCATTTCCGATTTCGACGGGAGCGACGCGTCTTTTTTAAGACTGAAAGGCCTGACGCCGGAGTTCATCAAGATCAGCACCGCGAACGTCGGGCCGTCCAAGCTGTCAGAAATAGCCCGAAAGTGCCATGCGTTGGAAATCAAATCCATTGCCGAGCATGTAGAAAGCAAGCAGATGCTGCAGCACCTGCGTCAATCAAGAATCGATTTTGCCCAGGGATACGAGATCGCGCCGGTGAAGCCGCTTTGAAAAACAGTGACGGGTGAGGGGTCACGGGTGACCGGGGAATGCCGTGACGGGCGTGACGATCGTGACGGCGTAGGGTCGTGAATCTCGTGAATCTCGTGAATGCCGGAAAAACAGATCTCGGGAATGGGGAAAACTAAACGGGACCGCCTTTCTCTGTGTTCCCTTTGTCCTCCGTGACAAAAAACGGTTCGATCTTGACCTTCCTTCGTGTACCTTTGCGTACCCCTCAAGGGCACCCGTCGAGCGCACCCCTCAAGGGGGTATTGAAAGGAAGGTATTGAAAGGAAGGTATTGAAATGAATACTTTGCGTTGAACGCGTTTGATTTTCTTGGCGTCAACGCTCTTGCGATTCTCGCGCAGTTACGTCGTCACGTTCGTCACGTCGTGACGGCAGTTGCCTACCGGGACTTGCGCAGGGCCGGATTGAGCCTGTCGATGTCGGCCTGGACCTGATCGCGGCTGCGCTCGTAGATCAGCTCGCGCCCCATCACGCTGCCGGCGTAGCCCAGCCTGTTGCGGGTCGGAGTCAGATCGCACTTGACGCTGTGGATGCCTTCGCCGACTACTACCACGATCCGCTCGGCGCGCTTGTTCAGAACCACCAAGTCGAGGACTTGTCCGGTTTCGGTAACGCGTACTTTGATTCTTTCGTCGAACATGATTGAAGCGGTGACAGGTGACAAGTGACAAGTGACAAGTGACAAGTGACAAGTCTAGTACTATTGGTTGAACACGTTTGCCTTCCTTCGCGTCCTCTCTTTTCTCCTTTGCGCACCCCTCAAGGGCACCCGTCGAGCGGGTATTGAAAGGAAGGTATTAAAAGGAACCCTTTGCGTCAACGCTCTTGACCTGCTCTTCGAGCAGTGACGGCGTGACGGAGCATCAAAGGCTTGTTCGTATATTACTTCCTTCGTGTTCCTTCTCTTTTTCCTTCGTGTTCCTTCGTGTTAACCGCGTTTCGATTTGTAGCGAAGCTCACGTGCCGGATACCCAGCGCTGGAGAGAGAGCGTCAGTACAAATGCCGCCACCGCCAGCCCTGCCAGAAGCGGCGCGCCGTGGCCGGCAAGGATCACCGAATCGAGCAGCGCGATGCCGGCGAGTAGACTGACCACCGCACGCGGCACGTCGCCTTTTGCGCGACGGCGCAGCAACCAGAGCGCATACAGCGTCCAGCCGATAAAGAGCAGCAGCGGAAGCAACGCCGATGGCTGCCGCGTCGCGAGCCAGATTCCGTAGGCTACCGGTACCCCCAGAAACGCGAGCGGCCAGACGGCTCCGAGGCGGTCGAGATGTTCCTGCTTGGCGGTGTAGGTAAGCCCGATCAGGTAGCACAGCAGCACGAACGCCGCGACGAATACCGGTTGCGGCAAGACGTTCGCCACCGCGTACGCCGCGGCGAGGTAAACCAGCAGCCGGCACACGCCCATCACCAGCGGGCTGAGCGGATTGTCCTTGTGGTGCCAGTTGTAGAACGTGATGGCGATCGCCAGCGCGATTCCGGCCAGCACCGGCCGCCATTGCGTGAACGGGTCGAAACCGTAACCGGCCCACGCGAGCAGACCCACTGCGCCCGCCGCCAACCCCAGGCCCAGGACGGCAACGGGGAGCCACCAGACGGAGCCCGGAGACG
>CAYNFN010000411.1:0-4109 GCA_964396485.1 uncultured Alcaligenaceae bacterium | reverse complement strand
TACTGGGGCGGACCGTCGGTCTGCAGCAGTTCCGTGGGCTCGGTACCGACGTAGATCGCCGCCGCCGTGTCGAGCGGCTCGCCGTCTTCGACGTCTTCATCGAGCAGGTCCACCTGGTCCTCCTGCACCGCGAGTTGCCTGGCCCTTTCAAGATCGGCGGACGAACTCGCGCTCGCGGTCCACGGGCCCTGCAAATGCTGCGCCTGGCGCCAGTGGTCGATGACGTAGAGATAGTAGCGGGCGGCAGCGGGTTGGTGCAGGGCCGGGTCGTAAAGGATCAGGGCCCGCGTATTCACGATCCGTTGCAGACTCGTTCCAGGGACTTCGCGCAGCATCGACGCACCGTCGATCGGCACCAGGATCGCGGGACGTTCGCTGAAAATGATTTTCGGCGGATCATTCTTCAGCGGCTGGCCGCCGGCCTGTTGCACCGCGTGATCGATCGCCATGTCGGTCTGCAGGCGCTCGAGCGGCATCGGCCACGACTTCGCCGTGAGTTGCTGCCGCAGCAATGTGAGGTATTCGCCGGCGCGGTCCGTCGCGGTGGGAAAGTCGGCCTTGGTTATCGCCAGATCGCGGATGGTCACGATTCCGTTGGCACGGTTCGTTTCGGCACGAGCCGAAATCCACACCATGCCGAAGTTGCTCGGCTGTTCGTCCCCTTGCGCGTGAACGGAAACCGCGGCGCGCCCCTCGATCCGGTCGCCTTCCCATTTGTAGAACTGCGGTTGATAGACGACGAAGCGGCCGCCGTTCGCGCTGATCTGAGTTGGCCAAGGCAACATGGACGGCGTAACCAATGTGGTGGTCGAATCCGGCCGGTCGTTGCCAACGTTGTCGATGTTGGCCGCCTCGGCACCGAACGACAGCAGGCAGGCCAGTACGGCCGGGACTGCGGGAAGATTGGTAAGTCTGCTCATGTGGCATCCTCCTCATCCGTTGTGTGCGGCAGCCTGTCTGCCGCATCGTCGCTGCCCGACGGGTCTACGCGAGCCGTTTCAGCGATCGGGCAAGAACGTAGAATGGAGGAGCCAGTTGACCTCGAAACGCGGGTCTTTTTGTCACGGAGCGTAACGGTGCTTCTTCAAGCTATCAGGCACGGAAGGAAAACAAGGCCTTAGGGATGGCGGAATGCCGCTGGGAAAGACTGCTACTGCCCGCTGGCCGGTCATGCGGTTCGGTTCCGTGATCCGGAGATCGCAGCGACCAGCCCCCAAATCAGTTTGCATTTGTCGGATAATTCTCATGGGCGGCGCTGCAACCGTCCCTGACAAGAATGCCAGCCAATAAAGGGCGAACGCCAAGGCGGCGGAAATGCTGATTCGCAACACCCCGGTTAAATGCACGAGCAAGTAGAAGAAGAAATGATGCGGTCCGCCGCGGGAGCGGCGTGAAACCGGCCACGCTGCTGCTGATCGTCCTGGGCGCGATCTTCGGTCCCGTGTATTTTGCCTACTGCGAGTACCTGAGCGGCGAGACCGCGGAAACGCATACGCTCACCGAGCGCGCCGATCGCTGGGAATTGCCCGACGGCGCGATCCTGCGCTTCCGCGGCGGGCTGGGTTACCGGCCGGTTGCACTGGAACTCACTCCAGAGTTGAATTGTTACCGCTTCCGCTTCACATTCGATGTCGTGCGCAGCGAAGCGTCTGCGGAAGATGCGGGCAACGACTATCAGGTGAGCGTGCTGCAGGACGACATCGGCATTTTCGAGCGCAGCTTCCGCGCCGCGGGCAACGGCGCGATTTCAATAGCGCTCGATCCGATGGAGATCCTTTACCGCGGCAGCTACGTCCTGTTGCTCGAGGAAGTCGGCACGCCGCAGCTACAGGTTGCGGGCGTAAAACTTGAGATGCGCACCAAGGTGGAGAAAATGCGGGCGTGGCTGGTTTGGAGCGGGGTGGTTATGCTGGCATTCGGCGCGGCAATCGTCATTCGTGATGTCCTGATGCAATTACGGAAAAAATGAAAGCTTTCGACCCCGATCAGTTTCGCGATCTGAGTGCCGCGGTGCTCTCGGACGTCATGGACGCTCTTGGCCTGAGGAACCAGGCGATGCAACCGTTCCTCCGCCCGCTCGACGAAACCCTGGTGCTGGCTGGACGCGCCCGCACCGGCCTGTACATGCCCGCCTACGAGGTGCGCGAGGGCGAGAATCCCTACGAAGTCGAAATCGCGCTGGTGGACGATCTCAAACCGGGCGACGTACCGGTGCTCGCCTGTAATGGCCCGACTCAAAGAATTGCGCCCTGGGGTGAACTGCTGTCCACGGCGGCGCAGGCACGGGGCGCGGCCGGCTGCATCACCGACGGCCTGGTGCGGGACGTCAGGCAGATCCGCGAGATGCGTTTCCCGGTATTCCACGGCGGGATCGGCCCGCTCGATACCAAAGGCCGGGCCAGGATGGTACAGCGCGATGTGCCGGTCGAGTGCGCCGGCGTGAAAGTGCGTAGCGGTGACATCCTGTTCGGCGACGTGGATGGCGTCGTGGTCATTCCGCAGGAACGCGCCGCCGAAGTTCTCGCGAAGGCGAAGGAGAAAGTGGCGGGAGAGGGCCGTACACGCGACGAGCTGCGGCAGGGCCGTCTGCTGGGCGAGGTGTTCGAGAAGTACAGGATTCTCTGAGGCGATCCAACAGCAACGAAAGGAGAATGAATAATGTACTGGCTGATCGCTGGACTGGTCGTTTTCTTCGGGGTACATATGTTCTCGACTTTCCGCACGGCGCGCGAGAAATTTATCCAACGCCTGGGCGAGAAACGATACAAGGCGGGTTACGCGCTGCTGGCTATCGCCGGCGTCATACTCATCGTGATCGGCGTCGGCAAGTCCGAACCGGTGCCTTTGTGGGAGCCCGCCGAATGGGGTCGTTACGCCGCGGTATGGTTCATGCCGTTCGCCTTCATTTTGCTGACGGCGGCGTTCGTCCCGAGCAACTTCAAACGCTTTACGGCGCACCCCATGCTATGGGGCGTCACGCTTTGGGCGCTGCTGCACCTGCTCGCCAACGGCAACCTTACCGACCTGGTCTTGTTCGGTTCCTTCGGGCTGTACGCGGTTCATGCGATGTCCGCGCAGAACGCGCGCGGCGCGCGGCCGTCGCAGATCAGGCGTCCTCTGTTACACGATGCCGCAGTGGTCGCGGCCGGCTTGACCCTTTACTGGCTGTTCCTGCATTTCCACGCCAACCTGTTCGGCGTTCCGGTTGTTTACTGACAGGAAAATCAATAACGACAACAGGGAGGAAGAACGTGGTGGCAAAGCCAATTCCGCCGGTGTTGCTGACCTATATTGAGGGACTGAAAACGCATGACATCCGGAAGGTCGCCGGAACCGCGTCCGACGACCTGACGTTCATCTCGGCGACGCGCATGCTCGACAAAGCCCAGTTCCTGAAGATGCTCACCGCGCTCTACACCGGGTTCCCGGACTGGAACTACGCCTACGACCGGATCGAGGACCGTGGCCAAGGTAACTACGCGATCAAATGGCGCCAGGGCGGCACCCACACCGCAGTATGGGCCATGCCGGGAATGGATCCGATCCCGCCCACCGGCAGGAAAGTCAGCATTCCAGAGCACTACTTCTATTACCGCGTCTCCGACGACAAGCTCACGCTCATCTTCCCCGAACCAATTCCCGGCGGGGCACCCGGGGGAATTCTGGAACAGATCGGCGTAATGCTTCCGCCTCTATAAATACCGTTACGATCGTGACGACCTGACGACGTGACGACGTGACGACGTGACGAGAGGCAGCTTAGGCCGTCAGCCGTTCAGATCGTCACCACGATCTTGCCGAAATGCTGCCCCCTCTCCATGCGCACGAACGCGACGCGGGAATTTTAAAGCGGAAAGACGGAATCCTCGACAGGTTTAGCGCAGCGGACGCTGCACTTCCGCCAGCACCAGCGAGGTTTCGATCTGACGGTCCGGAATCGCCCAGTACTTCCTGAGCAGGCGATTCTTTTCTTCTTCCGGTACCACGCGAAAACCATGCTTTCTGTAGAAGCGGATCGCCCAGGTTGCGGCTTTCCAGGTACCGATCAGGATCGGCTTGTCGGCAAGCCTGCGCAGATGGGAGAGCAACGCGGCGCCTATCCCGTGACG
>CAYNFN010000410.1:0-3768 GCA_964396485.1 uncultured Alcaligenaceae bacterium | reverse complement strand
CTTATAGCAGCGCCCGGCGGATGTCCGACAACACGCCGCTGAGGTAGGTAATGAACCTTGCTGCCTGCGCGCCGTCGACCGCACGGTGATCGTAGGACAGCGACAGCGGGAGCATCAGCCGCGGCACGAATTGGCCGTCCTTCCATACCGGTTTGGTTGTCGATTTCGATACGCCGAGGATGGCGACTTCGGGGGCGTTGATGATCGGCGTGAAGTGCGTGCCGCCGATTCCACCCAGGCTGGATATCGAGAAAGTGCCGCCTTGCAGTTCCGCAGGTCCGAGCTTGCCGTCGCGCGTCCTGGCGCTCACTTCGCCCAGTTCTTTCGCCAGTTGCAGCACCCCCTTCTGGTCCACGTCGCGGATCACCGGCACCACCAGACCGCCCGGCGTGTCCACGGCAACCCCAATATGGTAGTAACGCTTGAGTATCAGCGCGTCGCCGGACGGCGCGATCGAGGAATTGAACTCCGGGTGGACCTTGAGCGCGGCCACCACGGCTTTCATGATCAGCGCGAGCGGTGTGAGCTTGACGCCCTGCTTCTGCGCCTCCTCGGCCATGCTCTTGCGGAAGGCTTCGAGCTCGGTGATGTCGGCTTCGTCGTTCTGGGTCACGTGCGGGATGTGCACCCAGTTGCGATGCAGCACCGGGCCGGAAATCTTCTTGATCCGCGACATCGGCTGGGATTCGACCGGGCCGAACTTCGCAAAGTCCACCTGCGGCCAGGCCGGGAGTCCCAACGCCAGACCGGCGCCCCCGCCGGATGCGCCGGCCGGTTGCGCCAGCGCGTTCTTCACGAAGCCGGCGATGTCTTCCGTGAGGATGCGCTCCTTCGGGCCGCTGCCTTTGACCCGGGCGAGATCGACGCCCAGCTCGCGCGCGAAGCGGCGCACCGAAGGGCTGGCGTGCGCCTTGGAGAAGCCGGCCTCGTCAATCGGCCCGACGGCAGGTTGGGATGATGGTGCCGGTGCAGGCGCGGGCGCCGGTTTGGCTACCGGAGCGGCAGTCTGAGCGGCAGGCGTCGGCGGCTGCGCCGGAGCGGCGGGCTTGTGCGGGGCTGCGGCTGCGGGAGCCGGCGCACCGTCGCTGATCTCCAGGCTCAGGATCGCCATGCCTTCCGATACCCTGTCGCCGGGCTTGATTTTCATTTCCTTGACCACCCCGGCGAAAGGCGCCGGGACTTCCATCGTCGCCTTGTCGGATTCGAGCGTGATCAGCGAGTCTTCCGCCTTGACGGTATCACCCGGCTTGACCAGTACTTCGATCACCGGGATGTTCTTGAAATCGCCGATGTCGGGGACGAGGACGTCTCTGAGGCTGCCCATGGTTTAGTCAGTGAAGGGTGAATGAGTGAATGTGTGAATGAGTGAATGTGTGAATGTGTGAAATGTGAAGGCGTGAAATGTGAAGGGTGAAGGGTGAAGGGTGAATGGGTGAAAGCGTTCATCCGCGCCGCCGGGGCAGCAGGGAAATCCGGATTTGGTCATGTTTCGAGCTTTTACCCTTCACCCCTTCACCCTTCACGCCTTCACTGTATTTCATACCGTTACCGGATTAGGCTTGCCCGGATCGATCGCATACTTCTTGATTGCCTTGGCCACCGTCGCGGTTGGTACGCTGCCCTCATCGGCAAGCGCTTTGAGCGCGGCCACGGTGACGTAGTAGCGATCGACTTCGAAGAACTTGCGTAACTGCCGCCGGTAATCGGAGCGGCCGAAACCGTCGGTGCCGAGCACAACGTAAGGCTTGTAGATGAACGGCCGGATCTGATCGGCGAAGATCTTCATGTAATCGGTCGCGGCAACCACCGGACCGGGCGCGTGATTCAGGCACCGACTCACATAGGATTCTCGCGGACTTTGTTCGGGGTTCAGCAGGTTCCAGCGCTGCACCTCGAGGCCTTCGCGGCGCAGTTCATTGAAGCTGGTCGCGCTCCACAAGTCGGCGGATACGCCGAAGTCCTTTTCCAGCAGGTCCTGCGCGCCAATGACTTCGCGCAGAATCGCGCCGCTGCCGAGCAACTGCACTTTCGGCGCGTCCTTCTTGCCCTTGCCCTCGGAGAACCGGTACATGCCCTTGAGAATACCGTCTTCGGCGCCTTTCGGCAGCGCCGGATGGCGGTAGTTCTCGTTCAGCAGCGTGATGTAGAAAAAGACGTCCTGCTGCTCCTTGACCATGCGGCGCAGGCCGTCCTGGATGATCACTGCGACTTCGTAGGAGAAGGTCGGATCGTAGGAAATGCAATTCGGGATGGTCGAAGACAGGATATGGCTGTGGCCGTCCTCGTGTTGCAGGCCCTCGCCGTTGAGCGTGGTGCGGCCGGAAGTCCCGCCCAGGAGAAAACCACGTGCACGCTGGTCGCCGGCCGCCCAGGCCAGGTCCCCGACGCGCTGGAAGCCGAACATCGAGTAGTAGATGTAGAACGGGATCATCGACACTCCGTGGGTCGAGTATGACGTCGCCGCGGCAATCCACGAGGACATCGCCCCGGGCTCGTTGATGCCTTCCTGCAGGATCTGGCCGTTCTTGTCTTCCTTGTAAAACATCAACTGGTCGGCGTCCTGGGGAGTGTAGAGCTGGCCGACCGAGGACCAGATGCCGAGCTGCCGGAACATGCCTTCCATGCCGAAAGTGCGGGATTCGTCGGGCACGATCGGCACCACGCGCTTGCCGATATTCTTGTCCTTCACCAGGATGTTGAGAATGCGCACGAACGCCATGGTCGTGGAAACCTCGCGTTCCTCGGAACTCTTCAGCAGCGGTTCGAAGGCTGACAGCGCCGGTATTTCAAGTGCGTCGCCCTTGAGGCGGCGCGCCGGAAGATAGCCGCCCAGCGCCTCGCGGTGCTTGCGCATGTAGTCGAGTTCGGCTGAGCCTTCGTCGAAAGTGAGGTAGGGCACTTCCTCCAGCTTTTCGTCGGGGACCGGCAGGTTGAAGCGGTCGCGGAACGCCTTGAGCGAGGTGGTTCCCATCTTCTTCTGCTGGTGGGTGATGTTCTGCGCTTCGCCGGCTTCGCCCATCCCGTAGCCCTTGATGGTCTTGGCCAGGATCACCGTGGGCTGGCCCTGGTGCTTTACCGCCGCGGCATACGCGGCGTAAGTCTTGTGCGGATCGTGGCCGCCGCGATTCAGGCGCCAGATGTCGTCGTCGGACATGTTAGCCACCATCTCCAGCAACTCCGGGTACTTGCCGAAGAAGTGCTTGCGCACGTAGGCGCCATCCTTGGACTTGAAGGTCTGGTACTCGCCGTCCACGCACTCTTCCATGCGCTCGACCAGCAAGCCGTTCTTGTCCCTGGCAAGCAGCGGATCCCAGTACGAGCCCCAGATCACCTTGATCACATTCCAGCCGGCGCCGCGAAAATTCGATTCCAGCTCCTGGATGATCTTGCCGTTGCCCCGCACCGGGCCATCCAGGCGCTGCAGGTTGCAGTTCACCACGAAGATCAGATTGTCGAGCTTTTCGCGCGACGCCACGCCGATCGCGCCCATCGACTCGGGCTCGTCCACCTCGCCGTCGCCGAGGAAGCACCAGACTTTGCGGCCATCGGTGTTGGCCAGGCCGCGGTCCTGCAGGTACTTCATGAACCGCGCCTGGTAGATCGCCATGATCGGTCCCAGCCCCATCGATACTGTGGGGAACTGCCAGAAGTCCGGCATCAGCCACGGATGCGGATAGGAAGGCAGGCCCTTGCCGTTGACTTCCTGGCGGAAGTTGTCCATCTGCTCCTTGGTCAGCCGCCCGAGCATGAAGGCGCGGGCATAGACCC
>CAYNFN010000409.1:0-7874 GCA_964396485.1 uncultured Alcaligenaceae bacterium | reverse complement strand
AGGGTGCCGCGGTTTCATCCGCTCCGAGCAGGTCGGCGAAATTGGTCCGGCCGTCCCTGTACTTGACGAGGTTGACCCGCAATCCGTTGAGCCGGACCTGGTCCACCACCACCTGTTTCGACAGCAGCGGGAGCAGAGCCAACGACACCTGCATCTGCTCCAGTCCGGCAAACTCCTTGTCGCTCCTGAACTCGGACAGCCGTGTTTTCCCCAGTTGCACGCCCAGCCTGGGGAACAGCATCAGACTGATATTGCCTTCGATGGTGAGCGTTCTCTGGGTCTTCTCCTTGACCAGATCGGCAATCTGCCCCTTGTACTGATTGGGATCGAAAGTGGCGGCAATGAACGCCAGCACACCGGCGAACAGGACTACCACGCCCGCGACTGCGATCAGGATCCATTTGAGCAACTTCATTCCGCGATCTCCAGTTGGTCCGGTTTTCCGATAAGGGGATCTGCGCAAGGAAACCCTGTGACAGGGCAGGCTTCCAGCGGTTCTTCACCAAAAGAAATAAAGCCACGTTGCGCGGCTCTATTTTAGTGGAGCGGGTGATGGGGATCGAACCCACGTCTAAAGCTTGGGAAGCTTTCGTTCTACCATTGAACTACACCCGCGAACGCTTCCGATTCTACGACAATTGTGCCGGGCTGCTCAACGGAATCACCATCACGTCGCGAGCGACCACGGAATGCCGGCCACTGCGCATCACCGTGATCGCAGTTCGTACATGCACTAAACTTGCGATCGTGGCCAGACGAACGTGTTTTCTCCCGCTGGGTGCTCTCCATGCAAAAACCGGATCGTGACGCTTATATACAGTACGGTTGCGGCTTCTATGCGCCCGCAACCTGGCGCAATTTCGACGCTTCCCCGACGCTGCGATTCGAGCGCATACCCATTATCGGCTCGCTGTATTCGAGGAATGCGTCACGCTTCCCCGACAACGTGGAGTACGGAGACATCGTCAGGGGTTTGCCTGTCGCCAATGGCCGCTGTAGGGCCGTTTACTGCAGTCACGTTCTCGAGCATCTATCGCTGGACGAATTCCGCCTGGCATTGCGCAATACCCGCGCGCTGCTACAGGGCGGCGCGATTTTCCGGCTGGTGATGCCGGACTTCGAAGAATGCGTGAAGGCCTACACGTCCAGCCAGGATGCCGAGGCGGCGATCAGGTTCATGTCTTCTTCGGGCCTCGGTACCGAGGCCCGTCCGCGTTCGCCCGGGAGCGTGCTGTCCGCGCTGTTCGGGCATGCCCGGCACCACTGGCTGTGGGACTTCAAGGCCGCCCGGCTCGAGCTTGAACGCAGTGGTTTCAGAGACGTCAGGCGGGCCCAGTACGGCGACTCGTCCGAAGCGAGGTTTGCGGACGTCGAAGAGGAGGCCCGCTGGGCCAACTGCCTCGGTATCGAGTGCCGGATCGGATAGCGCATGATGTCAGCTCCCGTATTCATCCAGCTCTCGATCAAACCATCACAACATTCATCCCGAGCGACTTGGCGCTCCCGATCATCGCGTCGTCGAGGCAGAGAATACCTTGTGCGTTCAGGCTTGCAGCAATGGCAAGGTGAAGCGCGTCGCCCGCTCTCAGCTTCAAAGTGTCGTCACCCGCCAGCTCGGCGGCGCGGCGGAATTCCGCCCGTCCGGGAACGGCGACCATGCAATGTTTCTGGGCGAATTCGCGGACTCGCGCCGTGGCCTGCTTGGCTAGGTTCGGCGCCGCTTGGCCGGACCGCACCTTGATCGCGGCGGCGGAAGCGAACTCGACCAGGGACCACTCGCTGATCGCCAGACGCTCGCCCGATGATTCGAGCCAGCCTATGACGGCCTCGCTCTTCGGCTCCCGGATGAAGACTGGAACCAGGGCGCTGGTATCGATGTAGATCATCAATAGCGCGCCTGGCGGCGCATGCCTCTGACCACCGGCGCCGTCTCCTTCTGACGGCCAAGGAATTGCCGCAGGCGGCGCGACTCGGCTTTGCCGATCGCACGGCCTTCCGCGGCGAGGACCAAACGCCCGTCAGCCGAAACCTCCGCAATGAGCGTATCGCCCTCGCCTACGCCGATCCGCTTGGCCGATTCCGCCGGCAAGCGCACCGCGAGGCTGTTGCCCCACTTCGACACCGTCAGTTCCATCCGCACGCCTTTGGTCGCCATTGATTACCCCCTAGTATCTACACGTAGATACATCATGAGCCGGAGCGCCGGCGTTGTCAATGCACGGTCGGTATGGTGGACGTTCACGAGGCGGCTTCCATGCAGACCGGACAAGCCCCCCCTAGGCCCGGCATCTCGCGGGCTTTGCGGCTAGCGTCGCCGCATCCGCGGCGCGGTGCAAAAGAAAAACCGCCGGGGTCGCCGGCGGGTCTGATATAGCGGGGAAAACCTGTGGCTCGCTTCGCGCGTTACAACGGCAGCGCGGCGGCTGTGAATGACACAGCGCGCTTGGCGCGGATTATGTCGAGTCTGACCCCCATGACACGATCGGACGGTGCTGCTCCTATGCCGCCTTCTTCACCCGCAGCTCGACGCGCATGCCGGCGCGGCCGAGCATGTTGACCAGCGCGTCAAGACTGAACTTGTCGATCCTGCCGCGCAGCAAATCGTTCAGCCGCGGCTGCGTGACGCCAAGCGCGCGCGCGGCTTCGGTCTGCGTCATGGCGCTGCGCTTCACGAAGCGCTCTATCCTCGTCATCAGGTCGGAACGTAGCTGCAGGTTCTGCGCTTCGCCGGGTGAAAACCCGATGTCGGCAAACACGTTGCCGCTGCCCCGTTCCATCTTCAACCGTTCCGTCATTTCTGCTTCCTCTCGTTGAGCAGCGCGCGAAACCGTGACCGGGCGAGCTCGATGTCCGGCTTCGGCGTGCGCTGCGCCTTCTTCACAAAGGCGTGGAGCACGTAGACCGCCTCCGGGAGTTTCGCCACGTAGATCACCCGGTATTGCCGCTGCGCGTGGACGCGGATCTCGTTCACACCGAGCCCTATCGAGGGCATCGGTTTCCAGCTCTCGGGCTCCAAACCGTCCTGAAGGGGATAAAGGGGACGCTAGCCTTTGTTTCGAATCAGCGGTAAATGGGGCGCCACCTCATATTCGAATCAAGATAAGTAAGGGTAGCGTCCCCTTTTACCCTTTTACCTTTCTTCTCAGGTAGCTCAATCGCGAATGACCCATTCGTAACCGTGGGTCGAGGAAAGCGTAGTCACAGGCTGACCCTTGCGCTTCAATGCCAGGATCTCCAGCACGATACCGGCGGCTCCTCGCAGCACGGCGGGCAATAGACGTTGCTTCACAATGTCGCCATAGCTGAGTCCAGGGCCTTTCTGAATTTCAGTCAGCCAGGGCGTGAGCTGGTCGTCGAGAAGGAAATCCGCGCCATATAAACCGAAAAAAAAGCCCGAAGAGGGGGTCTGCTTCAAGCTCTCGATGCTTGCGCGCACCACATAAGCCAGAATTTGCCTCATTCTGGGCCGGAGTACTTCTTCGAAGAAGTTGCCAGGCGCCGCTTTCTCCTTCAAAAGGTACTCCTGCAATCGCGGGAAGCCCCATCTCAGATCGGCATCCGGGTTATCGCCGCCATGCTTTTTCTGCTGATAAGCATTCGTTAGGTGAATGAGCGGATTGGCGAAATCGTCAAGCTTGTACGGCTGCAGGGTCACGTGCGTCCGTCCTTCCGGGTACATGAGAACCAGCAGCGGGTCCAGAGAGGCGATCAGCCAGTAGATGCGCATGTCGGATTTTTTCCCGTCCAGCAGCAGGACATTCTTGAGGTAGCGCTGGATCACGTACTCGACTGTCCGGCCTTCATACCTGAACGTGATTTCGCCGTGCTTGCGTAACGCTTCTCTGAGCCAGGCGAAATCCCAGACGATCTTTACGCCGCTGCCTTTCGACAAGTTACTCGGCTTCAGGATCCACAAATTGTCCGGTTGGTCCACCTCCGGCAATTGCCCGACGAACGCCGTTCTTTCCTCAGGATCATTGAGGCAGTAGGTCGGCTGGAGAAAATCCGCATGTGAAAACGTGGCCTGCGACTGTGAAGCTCCGTAGCGATGGAGATGCTGTGCGAGGTCTCCTTTGCGGATCATGGCCCGTTCGAAAGGAATGTGATTGATCGCCTGGAGAGGGCCGAGCTTGTCATACCACGCGCCAGGATTCTTTCGAATCCAACAGAGATCGGCCTCGGGAGCGGAGTCCACCCGCTCAACCGGCAGCTCGGACAGGATTTGCGCAGCATTGACCGACGCCGGGTCAAAATAGACGCGGGGAACGCGCTCCGGCCACAAAGCTTCGAAACCATAAGTGATATCGGACGCGGTGAGAGCCATCAGGAATTCACATCCGCTCGGTCGCTTGGCTTCGGAACCGGGTTGCCCATCTTCTTCGCCGCCATGATGCGGAGGTCGATTATCCGGTCGAAACAAAGGCGTTTAAACTGCCTGCTTCTCGATCGGCTTAACCGAGAGCCTGAGCCCCGTTGCCGCCAGGATCGCCGTAAGGCTCCTCAACTCGGGATTCCCTGACTTGGAAAGCATGCGGTACGTTGCCTCGCGGGTCAGTTTCGATTTGCGCGCGATCTTGGCCACGCCTCCGAATGCCTGTGCGACATGCCGCAGCGCGAGCATGAGACCGGCTTGGTCACCATCCTCAATTGCGGCTTCCAGGTAGGCCGCCGCTTCCTCGGGATCTTTCAGGCGCTCAATCAGCCACGGCTCATACGGAACGCTTGGCGGTGCGGGCTTTCTCCGTCCGGTCCTTGTAGTGCTGTAGATACGCTTTGGCATGTTCGATGTCCCGTTGCTGTGTTGTCTTGCCGCCTGACTGGTAGTAGAAAAGTTGATACACGACGAGTGTAATCTATAGATTACAACGATTCAAGCGCGCTGCCTCTCAAGGGGTCGGCCTTTACTTTACACTGAACCAGCCTTAGGTCTCCCGGCCGAAGCTCAAAGCGTGTGGCTACAGCACCGGAGAGGAATGCGCAAATAAATAGGGCGGGCTTAGTGCCCGCCCTCGATAGCGTGTCGGTGCTGAACGCGTAGTCGTTATTGATCAGCTCGCCTTCTTCGGGGCGTCCGATTGCACACCACCACGGCCCCGGGGGGCGTCGCGCTTTTCGAACAGCGCGACCAACGAGTCTTTGACCCGGCGCGCGGCGTCCGGGTGGAGGATGACCTGCTGAAGAAGCTGCACCTGCATGTCCTTCTGATTCGAACCCAGAGTCTGGTTAAAGCCGAAGTTCAGCACCACCTCGTTCGGATTGTCCTGCGCAATGAAGAAATTGCAGTAGGCGCTCTTCATGTTGGCCGTGTCCATTCGCAGGCGTCGCTGGACAGCGCCTGTGGTGCCCGCGGCACCTGTGGTCTCGGTCTTCATCTCTTCCTTGGCCATTCGTTTTCTCCTGTTTCTCGGTTTCCGCAGTTGTCGTTTCACTTTCGAGGCCCTCGCGGCGGTTCCGCGTCTGGTCCAGCCAACGTCGGCCGTAATTAGCAACCCGTGATCTTCCGTTATCTACAGCGGCGGCGAGGCCACCGAGCCTCGCTGGCGGACCTCTCTGACCGGATCAAAGGATGAAATCCGTGACATCAAAGTTGCTGGGACTAATGCCAACCACCTGAATCTCGAATTCCGCAACCGGATCGACGTCAGTGCTGCCCTGCACCAGCGTGCCGCCGACGCCGTCC
Organism: uncultured Alcaligenaceae bacterium; assembly: GCA_964396485.1. Lineage (GTDB taxonomy): Bacteria > Pseudomonadota > Gammaproteobacteria > Burkholderiales > JACQAP01 > JACQAP01. The sequence continues at coordinate 2,194 of CAYNFN010000409.1, read as the reverse complement.
GAGTCCACGCGGAGCTGGCCAGTCGCGTTGACGCCGCTAAACGCCGCCGTGCCGAGGAATGAGAACAGGTCATCGAGGCCGCCAGGGTTGGCGTCGATGCCTGCGAGGTCCATGCGGTCGGCGACAGTTACACCAGCGCCCTCGAAGTCCATGATCACGTCCCGGTTGGCAGCTCCCACACCCGACTCTGTAATTGCGTTGTAATCGAAGAGGTCATTGCCCAAGCTGCCGGTGAGCGTGTCGGCACCGCCACCGCCAGTGATAGTGTCGTTGCCCAATCCGCCATTCAGGATGTCGTTGGCGCCGGCGCCGAGCAGCTTGTCGTTGCCGTCGAAGCCGCTGAGCGTGTTGACGTTCGCCGCCGGCTGGACCGTCATGGCGATCGTGCCGCTGGAGGTATCGCCGTCGAAATCGGTCAGCGACGTGCCGAACGTCATGTCGATCGCGGTTCCAGTGTTCACTCTGGTGAACGCGAACTGACCGACGTCGAACGAGTCGCCGTTGAGATTGTTCGTATCCGGCGCCGGCGCAAGCGGATTTTCAATCTCGAGCCGGTTATAACCATCGCCGGTGCTCACGATAACACGGTCGTTGAGATCGAGCCCCGTGATGAGATAGCCGCCATTGCCATCGGTCGTCAGAGAAGCCAAGTTCAGACTGACCCCGTTCACGACAATCTCAATGATCGGGTCTTGGATATCGAGGGGCGGATTGATGTCGAGACGGGGCGTCAGCGCATTGTGGTGCGTTGGCGTATCGGCGCCGGCAGGATTGTCATTGGCCGAGTCATAGGCGCGCACCCAGTTTTCGATGGCGTCCGTTCCCACGCCACCGCCCTTCTGCACGATTGAGTAAGAGAAGCCGTTGACGGTGTAGTGGGCGGTGTAGTCGTACGTATTGTTGGCCCCGTTGGTCACGGACGTGTTGGTGACGAAGTCGATACCGAGCACGTCACCGTCATTCATCGACTGGTTGTCGACACCGATGGCCGTGCTATTGGTGTTAACCGAGCCTATGGCGTTGAACGCCCCGGCCGCGGTAAGCGTATACCCCGAGAAGAGGAGAGTCTCTGTTACGCCTACCGTACTGGGGTCGTCAGCGGCAAGGAAGTTGAACGCCTTGTTGCCCGCCGTGGCGAATGCAAGGCTGGCCAGGGTCACGCCGGCGCCGTTGTCCACGGTCTTGATCAGATCGAACTCGTAGAGGTCGCTGCCCGGCACCAGGGTGGCGGTGAACACCGTTTGCGTCGGGTTGAGGCCGTCGCCCGCGTTTGAGTCGGTACTACCCGTTAACGTGCCGGTGCCGAAGCCATACAGGAAGATAGGCTGGCCGCCGAAGTTCAGCGAGGAATTCCCGCCGTTAGTCGTGACGTCCGTGGTACCCGTGTGGAAGGTGGTGAACTTCATGGTGCCCGGCACGTCGGCGCCGACGCCGCCGAGCGCGGTGCCCACGGTGTCCAGATCGCCGCTGATGAGGCTGCCAGCCACGTTGGCAATAGTCTGAGAGGCCGGCGTGTAATTTATCGGCGAGTCGTCTTCGACCCTCACCTCCAGCAACCCGTCCGCGAACAACAGTCCGACGGACGCGCGCACGGTGACCGTGAACGAATTGACGTCTTCGTACGCCGTCTCCACCGGGCCTGTCAGTGGATCATCCGTCAAGGGGTGGTCGATCGGACCCGACAGGGTCACGTCGAAGTCGCCGGGGTTGATCAATTCGACGAATTGATTTGAGTCGTCCTCGATTCTGATCGTGACGATAGTGGGCCCTGCCACGCCTTTCTTGCCAATCAGCGTGTGACCGCTATCCGGAGAGGACCAGTCAATCGTCACGCCACCAGAAGTGAGCGGTGTTAACGGGGCGATCAGTGTAACCGTGAGCGGACCTCCACCAGCGGCGTCGACAGGAATCGTCCCGGACGCGGTCGCCGAGTTGGTCGTATCAGCGTCCGTCGGGGCCACGGGATCATCGTCGGGATTACTGTTGCTGAGGCCTTCCTCGGAGATCCGCACGCTATCGTCGCCGACTAGGTTTCCGACCCCCGGCACGTCGATGTCGGTGATGGTCACGTTCTCCGAGTCCGCCGCGCTGGCCGTGCCGTTGAGCGCCGTGGCATTGCTCAGCGTGATGTTCAAGGTCTCCGGGGAATCGAGCAGAATATCGTTGGCCGCCTTCACGCTGAAGGCGAGGCCGG
>CAYNFN010000408.1:0-15322 GCA_964396485.1 uncultured Alcaligenaceae bacterium | reverse complement strand
GGATGCGACCCGGAGTCGCTCGCATTGCACGCCGCTCATGTGCGCTCGTTGGGACGCCTACGCGGTCACATCCCCAGAGGGGCCCCTGTTCCGCGCTCCGGCGTCCCTAGCAGTCATCCGCACCTGGCGCAACGCGCGTCGCGGAACTTGATCGGAGCTTCCCTAAAATAAAAAACCCCCGGTTAAAAGGGACTAAAACCGGGGGCGAAACAAAGCCTCAATTGGATTAAGGCACCCGCTCAGGGAGGAGAAGCGGGAGACATCACTGTCTGTTGATTGAGAGTGCCGCAAGCGCAAAAAAGTTCCGCTTTGCACAACCGAGGCTTTATCATCTAATTCAACGAGATAGTTTATCGCTCGGCAACCGGATACCCCGGGGGCGCGGCAAACCGAGGACCGATCATGCATGTACTTGGAAAGTTTCCAGTCCGTAGGATGCGCAGACTGCGTCGTGACGATTTTTCCCGGCGCATGGTGCGCGAGCATCGGCTGTCTGCGGACGATTTCATCTACCCGGTGTTCGTCATCGACGGACACAACCGCAGCGAAGCGGTTGCGTCGATGCCAGGAGTGGAGCGGCTGACCGTGGATGCCGTGCTCAGGCAGGCCGAGCGCAGCGTCGAACTTGGGGTGCCGGCAATTGCGTTGTTTCCGGTCGTGGACAACAAGCTTAGGACCGCCGATGCCAGCGAAGCGTTTAATCCCGACGGGCTCGCTCCCCGAACTATCCGGGCACTGAAAAGCCGTTTCCCGCAATTGGGCGTCATCACCGATATCGCCCTCGATCCCTATACCAGCCACGGCCAGGATGGTCTGATCGACGACAGCGGTTACGTGCTCAATGACGAGACCATCGAGGCGCTGGTCAAACAGGCGCTGACGCATGCCGAAGCCGAGGTGGACATCATCGCGCCCTCCGACATGATGGACGGGCGCGTCGGGGCGCTGCGTCGGGCCCTGGATGAGGGCGGGCATATCTACACGCGCATACTCGCGTACGCGGCCAAATACGCGTCGAGTTTCTATGGCCCGTTTCGCGATGCGGTCGGCTCGGCGGCAAACCTGGGCAAGGGCGACAAGTACACCTACCAGATCGATCCGGCAAACAGCGACGAGGCGCTTTGGGAAGTGGGAATGGACCTCGAAGAGGGCGCGGACATGGTGATGGTCAAGCCCGGGATGCCCTACCTCGACATCGTGCGCAGGGTGAAGGACGAGTTCGGCGCGCCGACATTCGTTTATCAGGTCAGCGGGGAGTACTCGATGCTCCAGGCCGCGGGGATGAACGGCTGGATCGACCGTCGCAAGTGCGTTCTGGAGTCGTTGCTGGCCTTCAAGCGCGCCGGCGCCGACGGCATCCTTACTTATTTCGCCCTGGAAGCGGCCGCCTGGCTCAAAGAGGGTTAGCCCCGGCGTCCGCAGTTCCGCCGCTGTCGAGCACCGAGTTCAGCCAGTCGATACGGGCGCGGTCGAAGGGTTTGCCCTCGGCCGCGGTGCGCAGCTGATAGCGCAGATCGCGCGGCGCGAACACGGTGATGTCGAAATCGGCGTCGTCGGTACTGACGCTGAAATTCGGTACGCCGCGCGGTTCCCCGCCGCTGTAAACGCGCCGTTCACGGCTGCGGTAGGGGATTTGGCGGTTGAGCAGGAACCATTCCACGTCCTTCACGCTGTCGGTAAAAAGGTGGATGTTGATGTCGGAGTACTTGCCCGCGCTGCCGGACAGCACCGAACCGGACAAATGGGGGTCGAATTGCGCGAGCAGTTGCATCATCTCGCGGGCGTTCTGCCGCAGGTGGCGCAGACGCGCCTGCTGCTCGTCGGCCTGGTAGAGCTGCTGGTAGGCGCGCAGGGCCTGCTCCACTTCTTCATTGTTGGGCAGGTTGCGGGTGTCGGGCGCCCCGGCCTGACGTGCCGCCTTGCGCTTGGCCAGCGCAAAGTCATCGATCCCGTCCACGGCCATCAGGCGCGCCGCAAGTTGGGCGATGTGCTCTCGCATCTGACGGTTGTTGCCGTTGTCCCTCGACATCGGCGTTCAGTATAGCTGGTCCCTGACTTCCTCCGCCGGTTTGGCGGACTCGCCAAGCTCGTCTTCCGGGCTGCTCTCCTGCTCCGGCGGCACGTTCTCGTGGTAAAAGTACTCAATCATCGGCGTGGCCGCGTGCCGGTCGCGAAGCCCCGTTTGCGGATTGATCGCGACTGCGACCACGCCCTGGGGCGCGACCCAGAGTTCTTCCGGCTGGGCTTTCAGGACCGTCCCCATGTACGACATCCAGATCGGCAGGGCAGCAACCGCGCCGGTTTCGTGATCACCAAGCGTGCGCGGGATGTCATAGCCCATCCACACCACGGTCGCCAGGTTGCGCTGGAATCCGGCAAACCACGCGTCCATCTGTTCGTTGGTCGTGCCGGTCTTGCCGGCGAGGTCCACGCGGCCGAGTGCCATGGCACGCGCTCCGGTGCCGCCGCGGATCACGTCCTGCATCATGTTTGCCATGATGAACGCGTTGCGGGCATCGATCACCCGTTCCGCGCCCTTGCCGACCTGGATCGGATTGGCCTTGCCCAGGATTTCGCCCTGCACGTCCTCGATACGTTCGATGAAATAAGGCGTCACACGGAAACCGCCGTTTGCGAACACCGAGAAGCCCATCACCATCTCAAGCGGGGTGGTCGATCCGGCTCCCAACGCCATGGTCAGATAGGGCGGATGTTGCTTCGGATCGAATCCGAATCGGGAGATGTAGTCCTGTGCATACTGCGGAGTGATCGCCTGCAGGATCCGAATCGACACCAGGTTTTTCGATCGGGTCAGCGCCGTGCGCATGCGGATAGGGCCATCGAAGGTGCCATCGAAGTTTCTCGGCTCCCAGTTCACCGACCCGGTTTCGCTGGCGTCGATGGTCAGCGGCGCGTCGTTGATGATGGTGGCCGGCGTGAAACCCTTTTCCAGCGCGGCAGAATAAATGAACGGCTTGAAGCTCGAACCGGGCTGCCGGCGCGCTTGCGTTACGTGGTTGAACTTGTTGCGGTAGAAGTCGAATCCACCGACAATGGCCCTGATTGCGCCGTCGCTGGTGTTCACGGACACCAGCGCGGCCTCAACCTGCGGCAATTGCACGATCTTCCAGCCGCCTTTACCGTCGGGCTGCAGCCGGATCAGAGCGCCGCGGCGCAGCCTAAGTTTGGCAGGCGCGCGGTTGCCGATCATGCGGCTGGCGAACTTCAGCCCGTCGCCGGTGACGGTGAGGAATTCGCCGCCTTTGCGGTAGGCCTTCACCGCCTTGGCGTCGACCTCCAGCGCCATGGCCGGGTAGATGTCGTCGTTTTCCAGTTCGTCCTGCAGCGCATCCTCAAGCGCTTCTTCCCCGATTTCTTCCTTGGGAAGATCGAAGTAGCCCTCCGCGCCGCGATAATTCTGGCGCTCATCGTATTGCAGCACCCCTTGGCGCAGTGCCCGATAAGCAGCGTCCTGATGCACCTTGGACAGTGTGGTGTAGACCCGGAAGCCGCGGGTATAGGCTTCTTCCTTGTAGGCGTCGTAGATCGCCTGCCGCACCATCTCTGCAAAGTGGTCCGCCCGTGTCGCGAACTCCTGGACCTGGCGGGTGACGATGATCGGCTGGGCCTCCGCCTGCTTGAACTGCTCGGCGTCGATATGATTGAGCTCGAGCATGCGGCGCAGCACGTAGCGCTGCCGCTGCTTGGCGCGGTTCATATTGATCACCGGGTTGTAACGCGACGGCGCCTTGGGCAGCGCGGCAAGCATGGCGATCTCGCCAAGGTTCAGCTGGTCGAGCGGTTTCCCGAAGTACACCAGCGCGGCGGCGCCGAAGCCGTAGGCACGCTGACCGAGGTAAATCTGATTGATGTAAAGCTGCAGAATTTCGTCTTTGGTCAGGCTGTGCTCGATCTTGAAAGCCAGCAGCGCTTCATTGAACTTGCGGCTGAAGGTTTTCTCGGTGGAGAGAAAGAAGTTTCGTGCTACCTGCATGGTGATGGTGCTGGCACCCTGGCGGGCACTGGCGGCGGCGAAATTGGACAGTGCGGCGCGTACCACGCCGATGTAATCGACGCCGCCGTGTTCGTAGAAGCGCTCGTCCTCCGCAGCGATGATTGCCTTGCGCAGAATGTCGGGGGTCTGCTCGATCTTTACGAAGGCCCGCTTCTCCTCGCCGAACTCCCCGATCAGGTCGCCCTCAACGCTGAAGATCTGCAGCGGAATCTTTGGCTGGTAGGAGGTCAGCGCCTCGAGGGAAGGCAGGTTCGGATAGGCCACCACCATGGCGTATCCGACCACCAGGACGATCGAGGCCGCGATCGCGGCAAGCCCGAACAGGCCGTAAAACCACCAGCGGGAGGACATGGGATAAGTTAAAGGGGGGTACCGGCAGGGGGAACGGCGGGCATTATGTTGCCAATACCCGGCAGAAAGGGGCGTTAAACCGCTTTACTTGCAATATAGTTGTTGCTAACATTTAATGTAGATTATACGTATCGCGCCTAAACGGCCAATGCTCAAAGGAAAATTCGAATTCAATGCAGACTTTCTCAGCGGTCTGCTAAAGGCCAAGTCGCCTCCTCTTGTGGGGGTCGACATCAGTTCCTCGTCCGTGAAAATGGTCGAGTTGACCGGATCCGGCAGGGGCCGCTATCGCCTCGAGCGCTATGCCATCGAGCCGCTGCCGAAGGACGCGGTGGTGGACGGCAACATCATGAACCTCGAAGAGGTGGGCGACGCTCTGAGGCGCGGCTGGAAGCGTATGGGCACCCGGGTCAAGAACCTGGCAATGGCCCTGCCCTCCGCGGCAGTCATAACCAAGAAGATCGTCGTTCCCGCGGGCCAGACCGAAGACCAGCTCGAAGCCCAGGTCGAAACGGAAGCCAATCAGTACATTCCGTTTGCCCTGGAGGAAGTCAACCTCGACTTCCAGATTCTCGGCCCGGCCCCCAACAGCACCGAGGACGTCGAAGTCCTGATCGCTGCCTCGCGCAAGGAAAAAGTCGACGACCGCGTGGCCGTGGCCGAGTCGGTCGGTCTCAAGGCCGTGGTAATGGATGTCGATTCCTTTGCCTCCCAGAACGCATTCGAACTGATGCAGGACCAGCTGGCCGAGGGCGGCCGCGATCAGACCATCGCCCTGGTGGATATCGGCGCTTCGATGATGAACATCAACGTATTGCGCAACAACCAGTCGGTCTACATGCGAGAGCAGCCTTTCGGTGGCAATCAGCTCACCCAGGAGATCATGCGCCACTACAATCTCTCGTCCGACGAAGCAGAGGCCGCCAAACGCAACGGCTTGCTGCCGGACACCTATGACTCCGAAGTCCTGGCCCCGTTCATGGACACCTTGGCGCTCGAAGTTGCAAGAGCACTTCAGTTCTTCTTTACATCCACCCAGTACAACCAGGTTCACCACATCTTCATCTCCGGCGGCTCGGCGACCATTCCCGGTCTGCCGGAAGTGGTGGCAGAGCGCACCCAGGTCAATACCCTGGTCGCCAATCCGTTCGTTGGAATGGAGGTTTCCTCCAAAGTTCGACAGGCCCAGCTTGCGGTGGATTCGCCCGCGCTGCTGGTTGCCTGCGGACTAGCGTTGAGGAGATTCGACGAATGATCCCAATCAACCTACTGCCGCATCGCGCGGAGCGGCGCAAGGGGCAGCAGCGCCAGTTTTTTGTCCTGGCGGGAATGACCGTAGGGCTCGGTGCCGCGATCGTGATCGCAGTGCACGGACTGTTCGCGACCCGCATCGAGAACCAGCAGCAGCGGAACAAATACCTGCAGACCGAGATTGCGGTGCTCGACAAGCAGATCGACGAGATCAAGAAGCTCAAGGAGCAGACACAGGCGCTGCTGGCGCGCAAACGCGTGGTGGAAACCCTGCAGACAAACCGTACCGAGACCGTGCGGCTGCTCGACCAGATGGTGCGGCAACTGCCGGACGGCGTGCATCTGAAGGCGGTGAAACAGACCGGGCAGAAGGTCAACGTCGTCGGCTATGCAACCTCCAATGCGAGGGTATCGACGCTGATGCGCAATCTCGAGGCTTCGCCCTGGCTGGAAGCCCCGTCCCTGGTTGAGGTCAAGGCAACCAAGCTGGGCAAGGACAACATCATCCTCAACGAGTTCATTCTCAACGTGAACATCTCGCGGCCCCAGGAAGAGACGGCGGGAGCCAAACCGGGCGCCCCCGCCACGCCGCGAGCCACGGCTGTGCCGAAGGCCTGACGATCATGACGTTCGACGACCTGAGACGACTGGACCCGAGAGACATCGGCAGCTGGCCGGTGGCGCCCAAGCTGGGGGCGCTGCTCATTCTGCTTCTGCTCATCGTGTTTGCCGGTTACTGGTTCGACTGGAAGAACCAACTGGAGGAGCTGGCGCAAGCCCGCAACAAAGAACAGGAGCTACGTACCGCGTTCCTCGACAAGCAGAAACAGGCGGTGAATCTCGAGGCTTACCGCAAGCAACTTGCGGAAATCGATGAATCCTTCGGAGAGATGCTCAAGCAGCTGCCGAACAAGTCGGAGATGGAAGCGCTGCTTACCGACATCAATCAGGCGGGGCTGGGGCGCGGTCTACAGTTCGAGCTGTTCCGTCCGGCTCAGAAGGAAAACTCGTCGGAGTTCTACGCGGAGCTGCCGATCACCATCAAGCTTACCGGCAAATACCACGATATCGGCGCGTTCGCGAGCGACGTTTCCCAATTGTCGCGCATCGTGACCCTGAACGACATCGCGCTGCTTCCCAACAAGGAGGGCGATGTGGTCCTGGACGCCGTGGCCAAGACCTTCCGCTACCTGGATGAGAGCGAGATTGCCGCACAGCGCAAGGCCGCCCGTGACGCCACGGCCGCGAAGAAGGGTGGCAGGAGGTGATGCGTGCAGTGCTTGCCATGGCGGTTGCCGCGCTGTTGCTTGCGGGCTGCGGCGGCGATGAGGTCTCGGACCTCAGGCAGTTCGTCAAGGAGTCCGGTGAAGGACTGCGCGGCAGGGTCGAGCCGATCCCGGAGGTGCAGCAGTTCGAACCCTTTGCGTATAACGCCTTTGATCTGCCCGACCCGTTCAAGCCGCGCACGACGGTCGCCGCCGGTGGCCGCCCCCTCGGCGGCGGACCGCAGCCGGATCTCAATCGTCGCAGGGAAGCGCTGGAAGCATTCCCGCTAGAGAGCCTGCAGATGGTAGGAACGCTTGAGCAGAAGCGGGTCTACTATGCGTTGATCAAGACGCCGGACAAGAATCTTTACCGCCTCAAGGTCGGCAACTACCTCGGGCAGAACTTCGGCGTCATCACCGCAATCAGCGATGCCGCTGTGACCCTCAAGGAGGTCATCCAGGATTCCTCGTCGGGCTCCTGGGCAGAGCGCACCAGCAGTTTGCAGCTGCTCGAGCAATAAACCTAAGGAGCACGCGAATATGAAACGCTTCGGTCGTTTGATTGATTTGGTCGTCGCCCCGATCTGGCTGTTGCTGGTGCTGAGCAGTTTCGCAGCGCACGGACAGGACACCAAAACGGGTAACGGCGGTACCGGCAACGTCATTCAGTCGATCGACGTTTCCACACAGGCCGGGACGATTACCGTCAGGCTCGGCCTCAAGGAGGCCTTGCCGAATCCTCCCGCGGCCTTCACTGTGAATAACCCGCCCCGGGTAGCGCTCGATTTTCCGAACACTGCAAACGGCCTCGGCAAGAGCAGTCAGGACGTCAACCAGGGCGACCTGCGCACGATACGATTGGGCCAGTCGGGCGGGCGGACGCGGGTGGTGTTCAACCTTGCCAAGATGCTCACGTACGACGCCAGGGTGGAAGGCAATACGGTGGTGGTGACCCTGCATGGCGCCGGCGCAACCGCCGCTGCGGCGACCACCACGCAGTTCGCCGAGCCCAAATCCAGCGGCGCTCCGCACAGCGTTCAGGACGTCGATTTCCGCCGCGGCAAGAATGGCGAGGCGCAGATCATCGTCGACCTTTCCGATACGGCCACCGGTATCGATCTGCGCCAGCAAGGCCGCACCGTCCTGGTGGACTTTCTCCAGACCATGCTGCCGCCGGCGCTGGAACGGCGCTTTGACGTTACCGACTTCGGCACCCAGGTCGATTTCTTCGAGGTTACCCGGCAGGCCGGCAATACCCGCATCACCGTCACCCCGAAGGGGCGTTGGGAGCAGTCGGCCTATCAGACCGACAAGCGCTTCATCATCGAAATCAAGCCGGTGGTCGAGGAAGCCGGCGTGCCGAAGGAAGGCAAAGGCTATGCCGGCGAGAAGCTCTCGCTGAACTTCCAGAACATCGAAGTGCGTGCGGTGCTGCAGGTGATCGCGGATTTCACCAGCCTCAACATCATTACCAGCGACACGGTGACCGGGAACCTGACGTTGCGCTTGAAGGACGTGCCGTGGGACCAGGCGCTGGACATCATTCTCCAGGCCAAGGGTCTGGACATGCGCAAGACCGGCAACGTCGTCTGGATCGCTCCGCGCGACGAACTCGCAACCAAGGAGAAGCTTGCGCTGGAAGCGCGGCAGCAGATCTCGGACCTCGAGCCGCTGCGTACCGAAAGCTTCCAGCTCAACTACCAGCGTGCCGAGGACATCCAGAAGATCATCACGGCATCGGACCAGAAGATCCTTTCCAAGCGCGGCAGCGCGGTGGTGGATCCGCGGACCAACATCATTTTCGTGCAGGACATCGTGGACAAGCTCGATGACGTCCGCCGTCTTCTCAAGCAGATCGACGTTGCCGCGCGCCAGGTCCTGATCGAGGCGCGCATCGTCGAGGCCAGCGATACCTTCAGCCGCAACCTTGGGGCCAGGCTCGGTTTCATTGATCTCACCGGCCGCGGCGAACAGATACCCGGCACCACCCACCGGATCACCGCCGGCGGCGGATTGGCGAGCACCGGCGCCTTGACTGGTCAGATTAATCAAACGCCGGACTTTTTCGACGATGGGATTTCCGTCAACTTGCCCGCACCTGGCTTGGGTGGCGTGAATCCAGGCCAGTTCTCGTTGATCTTGATGAACGACGCGATGTCCAAGTTCCTGAATCTCGAGATAACGGCTCTGCAGGCAGACGGAAAGGGCAAGATCATCTCCAGCCCGCGGGTGATCACCGCGGACAACGTGGAGGCCATCATCGAGCAGGGCACAGAGATCCCGTACCAGCAGGCGACCAGCAGCGGCGCGACCAGCGTGTCGTTCCGCAAGGCCACCCTGAGCCTGAAGGTGAAGCCGCAGATCGCGCCCAACGACAACATCATCATGAAGCTGAACATCAACAAGGACAGCGTCGGCGCCAACACCAGCGCCGGTCCGTCGATCGACACCAAGCAGGTTACCACCGAAGTTCTGGTGGAAAGTGGCGGCACAGTCGGCATCGGCGGCATCTTCGAACAAGAAGAGTCCAGCACCAGGACCAAGGTGCCGATGCTGGGCGACATACCGGTCATCGGCATCCTGTTCCGCCAGGACCTGCGGCGCAATGACAAGCGCGAGTTGTTGATATTCGTGACGCCGAGGGTGGTCAAGGACACGCTGAGCGTCCGCTGAACAAAACGCTCTGTCGGAACGGCCGCATCGATTGCGGCCGTTTTGTTTTCCGCGAACTGACCGTGCGCGACCGGTTTCGCTAGAATGGCCGTATGCACGAGGCAACCCTGGAAAACCAAACGCAAGCGCGGGTCGACGTGCCTGGCAGCATCTTCCTGGTGGGAATGATGGGTGCGGGCAAGACCTCGGTCGGCCGAGTCCTGGCAAAGCGCCTGCAGAAAACGTTCTACGACTCGGATCACGTCATCGAGGATCGCACCGGCGTGAAGATACCGGTTATTTTCGAGATCGAGGGCGAGGCCGGTTTTCGCGTCCGCGAATCCGCGGTGGTGGACGAACTCACGGCACTGCGTGACATCGTGCTCGCCACCGGGGGCGGCACGGTATTGAACGAAAAAAACCGCGATAGGCTAAAGATCAGGGGCACGGTGGTATACCTGCGCGCCTCCGTGAGAGACCTGCTCAACCGCACCAGCCACGACAAGAACCGCCCGCTGCTGCAAGACGCGGATCCGCGCGCGCGGCTAACCGAACTCTACGAGAAACGCGATCCGCTCTATCGCGAGGTCGCGCATCTCACCGTCGACACAGGAAACCAGAGCCTCACCTCGCTCGTCAACCGGTTGTGTCAGCTGCTGCTCGAAACGCGGTCCGGGCAGCAGACTCAGGCACCGCAGGCCTAGCCCGGATAATTCATGAAGACGCCCCGCGTGCGGATAATTGCCGGCGTGCCGTGTCTATGAGCAGGCTCTTGCGCGGTACCGTGTGTCGCGTCGGGTTACTTGCGCGCTGGCGGCCGATTTCCGGCCATTTGTGGCATGCCCGCCTGGCCGATAGAGTGATCTATCGGCTGCGGCAGTCGAGCCGCAATTGTCTCGGAACTCGACTCGCCATCATCCCGAGTCCCTCATGAATTATCCAGGCTAGCAGGCATGCGAACCATCAGCGTCCGGCTCGGCGAGCGTTCCTACCCGATTTACATCGACAGGGGGTTGCTCGCGCGCATCGAGCTCTTGCTGCCGCGCCTGGAGCAGCGCAATGTCGCGATCGTCACAAATGCCACGATCGCCCCGTTTTACCTGGAACCGCTGGTCTCGGTGCTGCGCGACGCCGCAGTCGAGGTCGTGCCGATCGTCGTTGACGACGGCGAAGTTCAAAAGAACTGGCAGACGCTCAATTCCATTTTCGATTCGTTGCTGACGCACCGCTGCGAACGCAAAACCACCATCATCGCGCTGGGAGGCGGCGTGGTCGGTGATCTCGCCGGTTTTGCCGCGGCAACCTACCAGCGCGGCGTGCCGTTCATCCAGATGCCCACCACTCTGCTCGCGCAGGTGGATTCCTCTGTGGGGGGCAAGACCGCGATAAACCATCCCCGTGGCAAGAACATGATCGGCGCCTTCCACCAGCCGCGCCTGGTGATCGCAGATACCGCGACTCTGGATACGTTGCCGGAACGCGAACTCTCGGCAGGCCTTGCCGAAGTGATCAAGTACGGTTTGATCATGGATGCGCCCTTCCTGGCGTGGCTCGAGGTCAACATGGAGAAGCTGCGCGCACGCGATGCCGATGCCCTGGCTTACGCGATCGCCCGTTCCTGCGAGAACAAGGCTCTGGTGGTTGCGGCGGACGAGCGCGAGACCGGTGAGCGCGCGCTGCTCAACCTCGGGCATACCTTCGGCCACGCCATTGAAGCCGGCCTGGGGTTCGGTACCTGGTTGCACGGCGAAGCGGTCGCTGCCGGCACCATCCTCGCTGCACGGCTGTCCGAGCGCATGGGACTGCTCAACGCCGCGGAGGTCGAGCGTGTGGCCCGGCTGATGAGCCGTGCTGGCCTGCCGACCGAGGCGCCCGACCTGGGCGAGGCCCGTTACCTGGAGCTGATGGGTCACGACAAGAAAGTGGAGGACGGCAAGTTGCGTCTGGTACTGCTCAACGCTCTTGGCAAGGCATTCGTTACGTCGGATTTCCGCTCCGGGGACCTGCGCCAGGTTCTTGCGGGAGCCGCCGCGCATGCGTGAGCTGGCAGCCTACGCTGCCGATCCCGCAACCTCGCGCGGCCGGAGCATTACGGAGGCCGCTCCGGCGGGGCGAACAGAATTTCAGCGCGACCGCGATCGCATCATCCATTCCGCCGCCTTCCGCCGGCTCGAGTACAAGACCCAGGTTTTCGTCAACCATGAAGGCGACCTGTTTCGCACGCGGCTGACCCACAGCATCGAAGTGGCGCAGATTGGCCGCTCGGTGGCTCGCAACCTCGGGCTGAACGAGGACCTGGTTGAGGCGATTTCGCTGGCGCACGACCTCGGCCACACGCCGTTCGGACACGCCGGCCAGGACGCGCTCAACGATTGTATGAAGGAACACGGCGGCTTCGAGCACAACCTGCAGTCGCTTCGGGTCGTCGACCGACTGGAACAGCGCTACGGCGCGTTCGACGGACTGAATCTCTGTTTCGAGACCCGTGAAGGCATCCTCAAGCACTGTTCGATCAAGAACGCGGAGAAACTGGGAGAAGTCGGCGAGCGATTTCTCGAGGACCAGCGACCGTCGATGGAGGCGCAGCTTGCCAACCTGGCCGACGAAATCGCCTACAATAATCACGACGTCGACGACGGCCTGCGCTCCGCGCTGATCTCGGTCGAGCAGCTGTCTTCGGTGCGCATCTTCGCGCGCCACCTCGAGGCCGTGCGCGGGCAGTACCCGGAACTTGTGGACCGGCGGCTGATCCACGAGACAGTTCGTCGGATGATCAATACGCTGGTGTCGGATCTGACTGAGCGAAGCCGGGCCCTGATCGCCGAGCATCGTCCGGACAGCGTTGACGACGTGCGGCTCGCGCCGCCACTGATCGCGTTCAGTTCTGCGATTCGCGAAGAGCAGCACGAGCTCAAGGTCTTTCTCAGGAAACATCTGTATCAGCACTACCGGGTTGCGCGAATGAGCAACAAGGCCAAGCGCATCGTCCGCGACCTGTTTCAGGCCTTCATGGCCGACTCGCGTCTTCTGCCCCCGGAGTTCCAGTCCCGCGCCGAGGCGGACCTGCCAAGGGCGATCGCCGATTACGTTGCCGGGATGACCGACCGCTACGCAATCCGAGAGCACCGGCGCTTGTTCGCCGTCGAGGAGTCCTGAACAGCCCGCCTAGCCTGGATAATTCATGAGGGACTCGGGATGATGGTGAGTCAAGTTCCGAGACAGTTGCGGCTCGACTGCCGCAGCCGATAGATCACGCTATCGGGCAGGCAGGCATGCCGTAAATGGCCGGAAATCGGCCGCCAGCGCCCGAGTAGCCCGACGCGACACACGGTACCGCGCAAGAGCTTGCTCATAGACACGGCACGCCAGCGATTATCCGCACACGGGGCGTCTTCATGAATTATCCGGGCTAGGGGTGCGAGGGCCCGGATTTCGCCGCGTTTATTGATAGGTCGGCTGCAATCGCGGTAACATTTACCGCTAGCTCGGATTTTTGCACGTTCCTGCCTTGTCCACCCAGGTTGCCGGCCTGGGCGGTGCGGCGGGCGCCAACGGCAGTAGTACAGAGGTACGACATGACTAACACGGCTTTGCCTGAGCGACAGGGACTTTACGACCCCGCCAACGAACACGACGCCTGCGGGGTGGGGTTCATTGCGCACATCAAAGGTGCGAAAAGCCACACGATCATCGAGCAGGGCCTGCAGATCCTCAAGAATCTGACCCACCGTGGCGCGGTCGGCTGGGAGCCGAAGCTTTCCGACGGCGCGGGCTGCCTGATCCAGATTCCCGACAAGCTCTTCCGCGAGGAGATGGCCAGGCGCGGGGTGATGTTGCCGCCCGTGGGCCAGTATGGTGTTGGCATGGTGTTCCTGCCGCGCGATCCCGCCTCGCGCTTCGCTTGCGAGTACGAAATCGAGCGCGCGATCAAGGATGAAGGGCAGGCGCTGCTCGGCTGGCGCGACGTGCCGGTGGATAATACCGACCTCGCTGGGTCGGCGAAACGCGTCGAGCCGGTGATCCGGCAGGTGTTCATCGGCCGCGGCAAGGGCATCACTGTTACCGACGCGCTCGAGAGGAAGCTCTACCTCATCCGCAAGGTGTCGGGGCACGCCATACAGGCGCTCAAGCTCGAGCACGGCAAGCAGTTCTACGTGCCCTCCATGTCCGCGCGCACCGTCTGCTATAAGGGCATGTTGCTCGCCCGCCAAGTCGGGGAGTACTACCTCGATTTGAAGGACGCGCGCGTCGAGTCGGCGCTCGCGCTGGTGCACCAGCGTTTCTCCACCAATACTTTCCCGAGCTGGGATCTCGCACATCCGTTCCGCATGATCTGCCATAACGGCGAGATCAACACGTTGCGCGGCAATATCAACTGGATTCGCGCGCGTCAGGGCGCGATTTCAAGCCCGATCCTGGGCCGCGATCTCGACAAGTTGTGGCCGCTGATTTACGACGGCCAATCGGACTCCGCTTCATTCGACAACGCGCTCGAACTGCTGGTGATGGGAGGCTACCCTGTCGCCCACGCCATGATGATGATGATTCCCGAGGCGTGGGAAAACCACGCATTGATGGATCCGAGCCGGCGCGCGTTCTACGAATACCACGCGGCGATGATGGAGCCGTGGGACGGACCCGCATCGATAGCCTTCACCGACGGCCGCCAGATCGGCGCCACCCTCGACCGCAACGGCCTCAGGCCGTCGCGCTACATCGTCACCTCGGATGACCTGGTCATCATGGGCTCGGAATGCGGCTGCCTGCCGGTGCCGGAAGAGAAAATCATCAAGAAATGGCGCCTGCAACCCGGGAAGATGTTCCTGGTGGACCTGGAGAAGGGCCGCATCATCGACGACCAGGAACTCAAGGACACGCTTGCAGCCGCCAAGCCCTACGCCGAGTGGATCGAGCGCATCCGCGTGAAGCTCGACGAGGTGGAGAGCGACAAGCAGCAGCCGGAGCGCTCGGCCGTGTCGCTGCTCGACCGCCAGCAGGCGTTCGCCTATACGCAGGAAGACATCAAGCTCCTCATGACGCCGATGGCGGTGAACGGCGAGGAGCCGGTGGGCTCCATGGGCAACGCCTTGCCGCTCGCGGTGCTGTCCCACAGGAACAAGACGCTCTACCACTATTTCAAGCAGTTGTTCGCCCAGGTCACCAACCCGCCGATCGACCCGATCCGCGAGGAGCTCGTGACCTCGCTCGTCTCCTTCATCGGACCCAAGCCCAACCTGCTCGGAATCGACGAACTGAACCCGCCGCTGCGGCTGGAGATCAGCCAGCCGGTACTCGACTTCTTCGAGATGGAGAAGATCCGGCACATCGACCGTTATACCGACGGCAAATTCAAGTCGTTCGAGCTCGACATCACGTACCCTCTCGCCTGGGGCAAGGAGGCGATCGAGGCGCGCCTCGCATCCCTTTGCGCGCAGGCCGAGGACGCGGTGCGCGCGGGTTATTCCGTCCTCATCATCTCCGACCGCAGGCTCGACCGTGATCGGGTGGCGATCCCGGCGCTGCTCGCGCTCTCGGCGATTCACCAGCACCTCGTCAACAAGGGCCTGCGCACCAGTACCGGCCTCGTCGTGGAGACCGGATCGGCGCGGGAAGTGCATCACGTTGCGCTGCTCGGCGGCTACGGCGCCGAGGCGGTGCACCCCTATCTCGCGCTGGAAACGCTTCTCGACCTTGCCGGGCGCGGCCATTTTGGACCGGGAGTGGACGGCAAGAAGGCGATCAAGAGTTTCGTCAAGGCGATCGGCAAGGGCCTGAAGAAGGTGATGTC
>CAYNFN010000407.1:0-1531 GCA_964396485.1 uncultured Alcaligenaceae bacterium | reverse complement strand
CGGTGACGCCGGCGACCAGGCGCTCGCCGGCATGCTGATCGAGCAACATGCGGTTGGCGCCGTAATTCATTTCGCCGGCAGCATCGTCGTTCCCGAGTCGGTGAGCGATCCTCTCAAGTACTACCGGAATAATGTCGCCGTTTCCCGGAACCTGATCGAGGTTTGCGTCCACAAAGGGGTGGAGAAATTCATCTTTTCCTCATCGGCTGCGATTTACGGAATTCCCGACCGGCAGCCGGTTCCCGAGTCGGCGCCGCTGCGGCCGATCAATCCCTACGGCACCACCAAACTCATAACCGAATGGATGCTCCGGGACGTCGTTGCCAGCTACGAGCAGCAGGGCGCCGTGAAAGGCGCGCGTTTTCGCTACGCGGCCTTGCGCTACTTCAATGTGGCGGGCGCCAGCCTCGACGGCACCCTCGGACAGGCCACGCCCGCCGCAACACACCTTATCAAAGTAGCCTGCGAAGCGGCATGCGGGGTGCGCGACAAGGTTACCGTCTTCGGCACCGACTATCCGACGCCGGATGGCACCTGCATACGCGACTATATTCATGTGGAAGACCTGGCGCGCGCGCATCTCGACGCGCTCGCATACCTTGGCGGAGGCGGGGCGTCGGACACGTTCAACTGCGGCTACGGTCGCGGCTTCAGCGTGCGCGAGGTGTTGCATGCCGTGCAGAAGGCGGCGGGGATCAAGTTTCCCGTCCAGGATGGACCGCGCCGGCCGGGTGATTCGCCCGAGCTGGTCGCCGAATCATCGAGAATCAGGAGCGTGCTGGGCTGGAAGCCGCAGCACGACGACCTGGCCCTGATATGCAGGACGGCCTACCAGTGGGAACGGGGCCTCAAGGATCGCACCTTGAGGGCGCATGGCTGACGCGCCGCGCAACGTGACCTGGTCGAAGCAATTTCCGAGATGCCGGAGGACATGTTCTGAACCCTGTGATGCAGCGAGAACACCCGTCGGGAAAAGGCCCAAGTGAGCAAAGACATACCTGTGCTTGTAATTGAGGCAGGCCGCACGGAACGCCATTACTGGCGCGACCTCTGGACATACCGCGAGCTGTTCGTTTTTCTCGCCTGGCGCGATATCCTGGTGCGTTACAAACAGACCGTCATCGGCGTGGCGTGGAGCGTTATCCGGCCGGTCGCGACCATGATCGTGTTCACCATAGTGTTCGGGCGTATCGCCAAGCTGCCTACTGAGGGCGTGCCTTATCCGCTGCTGGTGTTTTCGGCCATGCTGCCGTGGCACTTCTTTGCCAGCGCGATCGCGGAAGGCAGCAACAGCTTGATCGAGAACGCCAACATCATCTCCAAAGTCTATTTCCCGCGGCTGATCGTGCCCGCCAGCGCGGTGGTGGTGAGCTTCGTCGATTTTCTTATTTCGTTGGCACTTCTCGCCGTTCTCCTGGCGTGGTATCAGTTTTTGCCGAGCCCGCGGGTATTTCTGCTGCCGGCGTTCCTGGTGTTGGCGATACTCGTCTCGATGGGGCTCACGCTGCTGCTCGCGGCCTTGAACGTGCGT
>CAYNFN010000406.1:0-2223 GCA_964396485.1 uncultured Alcaligenaceae bacterium | reverse complement strand
GGTGAATTTTCTGTCCCATGCTTACTCCTTGTCCCCGACCGTCACGTAAATGTGGCAGGTAGGCTTGGTGATCTTGAAACCACGGCCCTTGGCGCGCGGCATGAAACGCTTCAGGCTCGTACCCTGTTCGACGTGGATGGTCGTGACTGTCAACTCGTCGACGTCGGCGCCCTGGTTGTGTTCGGCATTGGCAATCGCAGACTCCAGCACCTTACGGATGATCTTGGCGCCCTTTTTCGGGCTGAAGGCCAGTAGGCTCAGCGCCTTGTCCACCGCCAGACCGCGCACCTGGTCGGCGACCAGGCGCCCTTTCTGGGCCGACAGCCGCACGCCGCGCAAAACAGCAGAAGTTCTCATCGTCATCTCTCCCATCGCCCTTACCTCTTGGCGGCTGCAGCCGACGGCGACGCCGGCGCGGTTGCGCCGGACGGAGCCGCAATGACCTTCTTGTCCCCCGTGTGCACCTTGAAAGTACGGGTCAGCGCGAATTCGCCGAGTTTGTGCCCGACCATGTTCTCGCTGATATACACCGGCACGTGCTGTCGGCCGTTGTGAATGGCGATGGTGAGCCCCACGAAGTCCGGAAGAATGGTGGAACGGCGCGACCAGGTCTTGATCGGGCGCTTGTCGTTGGTAGCGCGCGCCGCATCCACCTTCTGTACCAGGTGATGATCGACGAACGGGCCTTTCTTGATCGAACGTGCCATGTGTCCTTACCCCTTACTTGCCGTGGCGATCGCGCACGATCATGCCGCCGGTGCGCTTGTTGCGACGGGTCTTGTAACCCTTCGTAGGCGTGCCCCACGGGCTCACCGGGTCGCGGCCGGCAGCGGTCTTGCCTTCGCCGCCGCCGTGAGGGTGGTCGATCGGGTTCATCGCCACGCCGCGCACGGTCGGGCGCACTCCGCGCCAGCGCACGCGTCCGGCCTTGCCGATGGACTCGAGGTTGTGCTCTTCGTTGCCGACTTCCCCGATGGTGGCGCGGCACTCGACGTGCACCTTGCGGATTTCGCCGGAACGCAGGCGCAACTGCGCATAGGTGCCTTCGCGCGCCAGCAACTGCGCCGAGGTCCCCGCGGAACGCGCCAGTTGCGCGCCTTTGCCGGGCAGCATTTCGACGCAGTGGACGGTGGTGCCCACCGGCACATTGCGCAGCGGCAACGTATTGCCGACCTTGATCGGCGCCTGCGCCCCGTTGATGACCTCCTGCCCCACCGTCACGCCCTTGGGCGCGATGATGTAACGGCGCTCGCCGTCGGCGTAACACAGCAGCGCCAGATTGGCGCTGCGGTTCGGGTCGTATTCCAGGCGCTCGATCCTGGCGGCAATGCCGTCCTTGTCGCGCACGAGATCGACGATGCGATAGTGATGCTTGTGCCCCCCGCCCTGATGGCGCGTGGTGATGTGGCCGCGGTTGTTGCGGCCGGCACGCTTGCTCTGTTTCTCGACCAGAGCGGCAACCGGCTTGCCCTTGTGCAGGTTGGCGTTGACGACCTTGACCAGCGCGCGCCGGCCGGGGGATGTCGGTTTGACTTTGACGAGCGCCATTTACTTGGCCTCCGCTGCGGAGAAGTTGATCTCCTGGCCCGGCTTCAGGCAGACGTAGGCCTTTTTCCAGTGCCGGCGGCGGCCGACGAAGCGGCCGAAACGCTTCTCCTTGCCCTTCACGTTGGCGACCTGGACGCTTTTCACCTGCACCTTGAACAGGAGCTCCACCGCAGCTTTGATTTCGGGCTTGGTGGCATCCTGCGCAACTCGAAAGATCACCTGCTCATTCTTGTCGGCGACGAAGGTGCTCTTTTCCGATACCACCGGCGCGAGCAGCACCTGCATCAGCCGCTCCTGCTTGATACCGTTCTGCTTGATACCGTTCTGTTTTACAGCGGCCGCGTTCATGCCAGCATCTCCTCGAACTTCGCCACCGCGCCCTTGGTGATAAGCGTATTGCTGAATCGCAGCAGGCTGACCGGGTCCGCCTGCCCGGGTTCGACCACCAGCACGTTGACGAGATTGCGCGCCGACAGCACCAGGTTCTCGTCGAGGTTATCGGTGATGATCAGCACGTTGTCCATGCCCATGCCCTTGACCTTCTGTGCCAGCTGCTTGGTTTTGGGCGAATCGACCTTGAAATTCTCGACCACGGCGAGACGGCCTTCCCGGGCCAGCTGCGACAGGATCGAGGCCAGGCCGGCGCGGAACATCTTGCGGTTGACCTTGTGGCTG
>CAYNFN010000405.1:0-7857 GCA_964396485.1 uncultured Alcaligenaceae bacterium | reverse complement strand
CCGGCCCGCGCCGCTTCCACCGCCAGCGGTGATGGGCCCAGTGGATTCTCGTTCGACGCCAGCTTGATGGCGCGAATGCCCAGTTCGCGTTCCACTTCCTCCACCGGCTTGCCTTGTGCCTTTGCGGTGGCGACGATGGTGCTCTTCAGCCGGTCGGTGTCGAACGCGCCCGGCAGCAGGTTGTTGATGGTGACGTTGTGCGCCACGGTCTTGCGGGCGATGCCGGCGACGAAACCGGTGAGCCCGGTGCGCGCGCCGTTGGACAGCCCAAGGATATCGATGGGCGCCTTCACCGCGCTCGACGTGATGTTGACGATGCGCCCGAACTTGCGCGCGATCATGCCGTCCACCGTGGCCTTGATGAGCTCGATCGGGGTGAGCATGTTGGCCTCGAGCGCGGCAATCCACATGTCATGGGTAAAGTCACGGAAGTCGCCAGGCGGCGGCCCGCCGGCATTGTTCACCAGGATGTCGGGATTCGGGCAGGCGGCGAGCGCTTCCTTGCGACCGGCCTCGGTGGTGATATCCGTGGCGACGATGTTCACTTTGACGCCGGTGGCCTTGCGGATTTCGTTCGCGGTCACTTCCAGCGCTTCGCGGCCACGCGCGACGATAGTTACGTTCACGCCTTCGCGCGCCAGCGAAAACGCACAGCCCTTGCCCAGCCCCTTGCTGGCTGCGCAGACCAGCGCGGATTTTCCTTTGATGCCGAGATCCATGGAGTTCGATCCTTATTGTCCGTGTCTTGTTCGAATGTCGGCCCGACCGGGCGGGGGCGAATATCGTGACGCAAGCAGGCGGGTTTTGCAAACCGCGATAATGTTCCAATCGGGCCGCCGGGTGCCGCGATATAATCGCCGCCGCCCGCCATAATGCAAGGAATCATGATCCCGCGCACCCTCCTCCGGTTCGCCCTCGCCTGCACGTGTTTACTCGCGGGTTGCGCAACCGGCCCCGATCCCCGCGATCCGTACGAGGGCTTCAACCGCAAAGTCTTCGCGTTCAACGAAGGCCTGGACAAGGCCGTGCTCAAGCCGGTTGCGAAAGGATACGTCAAAGTCCTGCCGCAATTCGTGCGTACCGGGGTGACCAACTTTTTCAACAATCTGGGAATGGTGGTGACGACGTTCAACGATGCGGTCCAGCTCAAAGGCGAGAAGGTGCCGGTGGACATCGCCCGCTTCCTCACCAATCTGACCTTCGGCATTTTCGGCCTGATCGACGTGGCAACCGAACTCAAGATCGAGAACCGCAACGAGGATTTCGGCCAGTCACTGGGTTACTGGGGTGTGCGCAGCGGGCCTTACATCGTGCTGCCCTTTTTCGGGCCGAGTACCGTGCGCGATGCTCCGGGACTAGCGGTGGATTTCGTGGTCAGCCCCTACTACTACGTGTGGGAAGACGAGGCGGGCATCCGCTGGGGATTGTTCACGGTCAACATCTTGAATACGCGCGCCAATCTGCTGCCCGCGGAAAAGATTCTGGATGAAACAGGCGTCGAGCGTTACGCGTTCCTGCGCGACGTCTACCTTCAGCGGCGTGAATACCTGATCCACGACGGCAACCCGCCAGTCTCGACGACCGGCCCGCGTCCGAAGAGCCTGCGCGAACTGGAAGACGAAGACATGCAGGACGAGCCGGCTTCTCCGCAGGAAAAACCGTGAATATCGTGAATGCCGGAAGGGCCGTGAATGTCGTGAAACAAGAAGACGTGAATGCCGTAAAAGCACTGTATCGTAAAGCTTGGAAGGCCTGATTTTCAATTCAGGTCCGAGAGCCTTACGCAATTACGATATTCACGATATTCACGATATTCACGATATTCACGATATTCACGATATTCACGACATTCACGGCATTTACGACATTCACGGCATTTACGACATTCACGGCCCTTCCGGCATTCACGATATTCACGATATTCACGACATTGGATGCTCGGGGCATGAAATCTTGGCAGAAAAACGCCGGAAAATCGTCTAAACTTACATCAACAACTTTCGTCAAAACATGATGCCAACCTTCCATTGCCCGCTCAGGACCATGGTACTGGCGGCGCTGATCGCCGCCGGCGGGCCGGTTTTCGCTCAAGAAGAGGACAACTGGTACAGCGGCTACAGGAGCGGCTTCTGGGGCCTGAGCGATTCGGTCGGGTTCCGGGGTTCGCTGCCCGGGGTGTTCGGGTTACCGGGCAGCAGCCCGGAGGGCCAGTCGGCATCGAGGTATTTCAGCGGCTACCGTATGTCCGATTCTTTTGCCATCGAGGGGGCGCAGACCACCTTCGGCCTGAGCGGGTCGGCCTGCGGCGGCGATCCCCTGACCGGTGATTCGTACCGGTCCTGCTACGGCTCGGCGTGGAGCGTCTCGGGTGTAGCCACCCATCCTTTCCAATCGACAGGCTTGGCGGTGTACGGCAGGATGGGAATGCATTATTGGCAGAATGGCTCGCAGGACGAAGGCGCCAGCCGTCGCGCCCTGGACGACCTGGGCACGGTGTATGGAATCGGCCTGAGCTACGAGTTTTCCAAGGCCGTGACTTTCCGCGCCGAATCGGAACGCTACACCGACCTCTTGGGCAACTACGGCAGCGGTTCCGGCTCCAGCACCGGATTGGACGCCAGCGTTCATTCGATCGGACTATCCATCAAGTTTTGAGCGGAAGCTCAAGACTTGATGGGAGGGCCGAGGTCCGAGGGCCGAGGTCCGAGAGAAAAAGGAATACATTTAGCGTTCCCGCAATAACTATATTGCCAAACACAGGCCACAATTCTATAAGTGCGCGTTTGGGCGGTGTTCCTACTCGGCCCTCGTACCTCGGCCCTCGGGCCTGCGCGGCGCGCCTCGGCGCGTGGTGAGGTAAATTCCCCCGAATATCAGTACCGCCCCCGCGAAGTGGTAGGCGTACAGCCGCTCGCCGAGGAAAATCACCGACAGCAGCGCGCCGAACACCGGCATCAGGTGCACGAACAGTCCCGCCTTGTTCGGACCGATCTGCGCAACGCCACGATTCCAGAACAGATAGGCCACGATGGAAGGCAAGGTGCCGTAGTAAGCAAGCGCCGCGACGGCAGGGATGGAAACCGAAAAACCTCCGCGCGTGAACAGTTCCCACAGGTAAAACGGCAACAACAACGGCAGACCGAGCAGCAGCATGGCCGCCAGGAAACCGATGGCGGTCAGTCCGGGCGGCCGCCGGCGCAGCACGATGGTGTAGATCGCCCACAGGAACATCGCCAAAATCAGCCACAGGTCGCCGCGGTTGAATGTCAGTGCCGCGAGTATCTGCGGCTCACCGCGCGCAACGATCACCGCGACCCCCGCCAGCGACAGTACCACGCCCATTGTTTGCCAGGCCCCGAGCCGCTCGCGAAACGCCAGCCACGACATCACCATGATGAGGATGGGCGTGACCGAGTTGAACAACACGCCATTGGTCACTGTGGTGTACTGCAACCCGACGTAGATCATGGCGTTGAACAGCGTCGCGCCGAGGCTGCCCAGCAGCGCCAGGGTAAACCAGTTAACGCGCACGACTTGCCAGTTGCGCTTGAGTTCCGGGGCGGCAAACGGCAGGAGGATCAGCAACGCAACGGCCCAGCGCCAGAAGCCCATCGCCACCGGCGGGATGTCGTTGCGCATCGCCCGCCCGACCACCCAGTTGCCGGCCCAGAAGAGCGAGGTCAGGGTGAGCAGGAGGTAGGGGGATGGATGCCGAAACAGCTGAAGAAGCCGTGACGAACGTGACGGCGTGACGGTCGTGACGGGTGGAGCAGTTCTTTCCTGCGGCGACGTTTTGGCTGGCATCGATCTTGTTCTTCTTGCCGCGTTTGATTTGATCAGGACTTATTTCGTAGGTTTTACCTCGTCACGTCGTCACGATCGTCACGCCGTCACGGAATTTCTAGTTCAATCGTGCCGATTGCCGCTGCAGTTCGACGACGCGGCTGCGGATGTCGTCGCGATCTTCGCAACCGGGGTAGAGTTCCAGATAGCGCTCGAAATCGGCGAGTGCGGCGCGGGAGCACTCGAGTTCCTGGTAGATCATTCCCCGGTCGCGCAGCTCGGGGGGCTGATCGGGCACTGTGGCGATGATCCAGTCCAGGATCGGCAGCGCGCGATCGAACTGCTGGCTGCGCAGGTAGATGGCCTTGAGATTGCGCAGTAGGCGCAGGATGATTTCCTTCTTGCCGGCCGTGCCCAGCATGCCGGCGACGATGGCGCGCGAAACCTCGCCCCCGCGCGCTTCGCTCAGACGCTTTTGCAGATCCGCGACTCCGAGCGAAATGCCGCCGGAGTACGGATCGAGCACCACGTTGCCTTCGGGTAACACGCACTTCACCAGGAAGTGCCCCGGAAAACTCACGCCCTGCAGCGGCAGGCCGATGCGGCCGCCGACTTCCATGTACAGCAGGCTGAGCGTAATCGGAATGCCGACGCGGCGGTCCAGCACCTCGTTCAGGCAACTGTTGCGCGGGTCGTAGTAGTTCTCCTCGTTGGCGGCGAAACCGAGTTCCGCGAACATGTATTCGTTGAGCGCGAGGATGCGTTGCGAGGGACCCGAATCCGGCTGGATGCGCGACGCTAGCGTTCTGGCCAATTCTTCAATGCGCGCCAGATGGTGCGCGACGTCAAGATCGGGATAGGCGTGACTGGCGATCAGCAGCGCGGCTTCGGCGAGATCGACTGCTTCTTCCGGGCCGAAAATCACCTGCTGCAGGCGAACGCTCCTCAAGTCTGCGGGCCGGACTTCCGTTGGGGACGGATAGCGCACGCTCAATTCGATGCGTCCTGCTTCTCCGCGACCGGCGGGAGGAAAAGAGCGGCAACCTCTTTCTTCGACGCCTGCGGCCGCGGCGCGGCGTTCGCGACGTCGGTCACTGTCGATGCAGGCGGGTTATACGGCCTGGAGAACAGAGGGTCCGCGGACTGCGCGTTGCGCGCAGGCGGATCGCGGCGGGAATCGGGACGGCGAACCTCGCGGTGCCGGTTTTCGTCGGGGCGGCTTTGGTCGCGCCGGCCTGCCGGACGGCGGCCCTCCCCATGGCGCGATTCTCCGCGCTGCACGGGTGTGCGCCTGAAGTCTTCCGCCTCGGCGACCGGGAGCTTGATCTTGAGCAGCTTTTCGATCGCGTCCAGTTTCTCGCGTTCGTCTTCGGCCATCAGCGCGATCGCCTCTCCGGTCAGGCCGGCGCGGGCGGTGCGGCCGATGCGGTGCAGGTAGTCCTCCGGCACGCCGGGCAGGTCGAAATTGATGACGAACGGCAGTTGCTCGATGTCCAGTCCGCGCGCGGCGACATCGGTGGCGACCAGCACCTGCGTGCGGCCTTCTTTGAATTCGGCCAGCGCCTGCGTGCGCTCGCCCTGGGTGCGGTCGCTGTGGATCGCTGCGGCGGCAACGCCGTCCTTGACCAGCTTGTAGGCGAGCCGGGTGGCGCCGATCTTGGTGTTGCAGAACACCAGCACCTGGCGCATGTCGCGCGAGCGGATCAGGTGCGTGAGCAGGTCGCGCTTGGCATTGGCATCGACGTGGTACACCAGGTGGGTAACGGTCTCGACCACCGAATAGCGGGGGGCGACTTCGACGTTCACCGGGTTCTTGAGAAACTGCTTGGCCAGCCCGCGAATGTCGTCGGAGTACGTGGCGGAAAACATGAGACTCTGGCGCTGCGCCGGCAGCACTGACAGGATGCGCTTGATGTCGGGCAGGAAGCCCATGTCGAGCATGCGGTCGGCTTCGTCCAGGACGAGGAACTGCACCTGCGAAAGGTGGACGGTCTTCTGCTGCAGGTGGTCAAGCAGGCGTCCGGGGGTGGCGACCAGGATTTCCACCCCGGCGCGCAGTTCCTTGATCTGCGGATCGATGTTGACTCCGCCGTAGACCACCGCGGAACGCAATGCGACGTGCTTGCCGTAAGTCTTGACGCTTTCCTGCACCTGGGCGGCCAGCTCGCGGGTCGGCGTCAGGATCAGCGCGCGCACCTGGTGACGGGCGGGTGAGACGCTGTTGTTGGCGAACTCCTTCAGCCGCTGCAGCATCGGGAGCGTGAAACTCGCGGTCTTGCCAGTGCCGGTTTGGGCGGCGGCCATGACGTCCTGGCCGAGGAGGATGGGGGGAATCGCCTTTGCCTGGACCGGCGTAGGCTCGGTGTAACCCTGATCAGCGATGGCCTGCAACAACTCCGGGTCGAGCCCCAGATCCGAAAACGACATTAATTTGAACTCCTGCATCGTTCGACTCGACGATGCGATTGACGCCGGAAGCGGTGGCCTGTGGTCGTCCCGGCTCCGGATTGAGCGCGCATGGTACACGATAAGCTGCGATTCCGAAAGGGTTTTTGGGGGTTAAACCCTAACTGCAGAGGCGCAAAGGCGCAGAGGAAACGCAGAGAAAACCAACCAATGCGTGTCAAAAAGCGGGGGGATTCCGATTTGCCCCACCCAGTCGATGAATCACCGTTGTCGCGACGATCCGTTTGTATTTTTGTCTTTCCATCCAATTTTGCTTTAGCTTTTCTTTGCGTTTCCTCTGCGCCTTTGCGCCTCTGCGGTGAAGATTTACCGGCGCATCCACTCGTTGAGAACCTGGTAGCCCACGGCAAGAAAAGTCGGCCCGAGAAACACGCCGATGAATCCGAATGTGAGCACACCGCCGAGCACCCCGAGGAAAACCAGAATGAACGGCAGACGACTGCCGCGGCTGATGATGATCGGCTTGAGAAAGTTGTCCACCAGGCTGATGACCAGAAGGCCCCACAGGCCCATGAAAATCGCCGAGCCGACCGACCCCTGATAGAAAAGCCAGATGCTTGCCGAGCCCCAGATCCGCGGGGGCCCGACCGGTACCACCGAAAGAAAGAAAGTCACCAGTCCGAGCAGGGTGGCCCCAGGCACGCCGGCGATCAGGAAGCCGATTCCGGCCAAGACCCCTTGTGCTAGCCCCGTGCCGAGGATGCCGTACACGACGCTGTTCACGGTCTTGCCGGCGACGTCGAGCAAGTGCCGGGCATCGGGACCCGCGACTCGGGACGCCGCGTCGCGCACGCGCGCGGCGGCAGCGTCGCCGTCGCGAAACAGAAAGAACGCGACCAGCACGCTCAATGCCAACTGCAGCACACCCGCGACAAGGTATCCGCCCGCTTTGACGAACGCTTCCCTGGCAGGCGGAAGCAAGCTCTTCATTTCCTCGATCAACTGGCTGTCATCGTGTCCAAGGCTGCGCCAATAGGCGTCAATGCGCTCGCCCACCAGCGGCAGCGTCTTCAACCATGCCGGCGAATCCGGCAGCCCGGCCTCGAACACCCCGCGCAACACCTCGATCAACGCGGCTGCGTTGTCAGCGAGACCGGCCGCGACGATGACGAACGGCGCAAGCAGAAACAGGGAAGCCGCCAACATCATCAATGCGGCAGCCACGGTGTTCCTGCCACCGACGGCATGCCTGAGGCGCAGATAAAGCGGCCAGGTGGAGAATGTGAGGATCACCGCCAGCAGCAGCGCGGTGACAAAGGGAAAAAGGACCAGCAGGCAGCCGGCGATCAGCAGGGCGAGCGCGCCGAGGCCCAACATCCTGTCGGTATTCTGGAAATCTGCCATGGGTTCCCGTGAGCTTACTCGAATGGCGCGCCGGTTGCCGCGTCAACCGGCGCGGGCCCTAGGGAAGCTCTGCATAAGTCCGACGACGCGCGTTGCGCCAGGTGCGGATGACTGCTAGGCGTCGCTCCGCAGATGCGGCTGAAGCCCCAACAAGGAGCGTAACAACGCAGGCGCCGCACCTGGCACAACCCAATGACATTTCGACTCTTTCGAGGGACCGGGCGATTCGGGCCGATGTCTGCGTCGGCTCCTCCTTATGTAGGC
>CAYNFN010000404.1:0-7921 GCA_964396485.1 uncultured Alcaligenaceae bacterium | reverse complement strand
GGGTCAGGTCTTGTTTCTTGCATCGCGAACCCGTTTTTTCACTTCCCCGTCAAACCAAGTCCCGCCGATTACGCCTTCGCTGGCTGCTGCGTATCCAACCCGCTTTTGGTCCGCTCCAGAACAGTCGCACCAAACGCCGTTACGAACGTGACGATCGTGACGGGCTGACGAAAAACAAGTGCCGAGTGACTGGTGACAAGTAACAAAAATACTGGTCGAGGTACGAGGTCCGAGGTCCAAGTGAATGCATAAAGCATCCAGTGCACTAGGATACTACCCACACGGAATAAGCGTGACTATCGTCACGAGGGCTGAGGGCCCAGGACTGAGGTTCGAGGGCCAAGGACTGAGTAAAGGCGAGGACACGGGAAGCCGGTGACGAGTGACAGGTGACAAGTGACGGGAAAAAGCCAGTGCTGCGTACCCCTCAAGGGGGTATAAAAAATAATGCTGGGTGCTGTGTGCGGCGTAAACACAAGGTGAAAGCTCAAAGGTGAAAGGTGAATGGTGAAGGGTGAAGGGTGAAGGGTGAATGAGTGAAGGGGCAAACCCAGTGAAGGCGTAGAGGGCACAAGGCGTCGAACCCAGCGCCGAATGGTGGCCAACGAAGTGTCCAGAAGCGCGTCCACCATTCTGTGACAAGTATTATTGATCAATACACTATATGCGCCTAAACTTACGTTTCATCTGTCCAACAACCTCTCTATGCCATGGCCGACATTAGCCAATTTCAACCGCTTTTCCCTGAGGAGCGAGTCCTGGCCCCTCTGCAGGATCTGTCGGCCCGGGTCATTGACAGTTGTCTTCGCCTTACCGGCCACGGCGTTGCACCCGTGGCCATAGCGCTGCAACCAAAGCTACGAGCGATGAACTCGTACTACACGAACAGGATCGAGGGCGAGCACACACGCCCGGCCGACATAGAGCGGGCTATTCGAAAGGACTTCGACGCAGATGTGGCTGTAGCAAGTAAACAACGTTTGGCCATCGCACACATCGAACTTGAGGAGGACTTGGAGCGAGCCGTTGTCGGAGCCAACCCCGTTTCGCTCTTTTCACCAGCGCTTGTGTGCGACATCCACAAACGCCTTTACGAAAAATTGCCAGATGCCGACAGAGTTACAGATCAGGGCGAGCCAATTCAGCCCGGTCAATATCGAAGGAAAGACGTCAAGACGGGCCTCCATGTTGCCCCGCCCTGGCAAGAGGTTGAAGGACTCATGGACGGATGGGCTGCGCGTTACGGAGCACTTCCTGGCAAGGAAACCCTGTTAGTTGGCGCAGCCTGCTCTCATCATCGATTGACCTGGGTACACCCATTTATTGACGGAAATGGGCGTACCGCACGATTGCATACACACTTGATACTTCATGCAATGGGATTGACGCAGGGACTGTGGTCGCCGATGCGAGGTCTCGCTCGTACACGGGAACAGTACTACGCAAGACTCAACAATGCAGATCTGGCACGCCGCAACGATCTTGACGGTCGCGGTCTGCTTTCACAGGAAGAACTCGTCGCGTTCGCACGCTATTTCCTGGAAGTGTGCCTGGACCAAGTGCAGTTCATGCGAGATAGGCTAGATCTGCAAACACTCAAGGAACGATTGAAGGCGCTGCTTGTAAGTCTTCAAGCAAGTTCCTGGGATATCGGAAGCGAAAAGTCCGTGATCAAAATCGAAGCTCTTGAGCCGTTGCACTATGTCGCAATGACTGGCGCTCTGGATCGATCGCGGTTCATTTCAATGATTGGAGTTGAAGAACGTACAGCCAGGAGAATCTTGGCGAGTCTTCTGGATTACGGGATTCTCAAAGCAGAAACTCCTCGTGCCCCAGTGGAGTTTGCGATTCCACTAAAGTCACTGAGATTTCTATTCCCCAATCTTTGGCCAGAAGTTGAAACAGATTGAGTTCGAAGAAGGGTGAAGGAGTGAAGGGCCAGAAAGGCGGTGAACGGTGAACAGGGAACAGTGAAAGGGAGAAGTACGTACGGCGCCGCTCCGGTGGCGCCGGGAAGATACGCGTTGATCGCTTCAGTGAAGAAAGACTCGCGAAACCGCGCATCATTCTGCGCACGTTTCAGAATCGTACTTCGAAAATCCCGTGTCAGCGCCATTTCAAGAGCAGACGGCTATGTAACTGCAACGGTGATCTTGCCTGCCCGCCGGGAACGCGGTGCGGGTCTCACGATGATCTCGATGTCCCGACCAAGTCTGGTCAAGCACTCCATGAGTTTCTTTTCGGAAATACCCCGGAACTGCCCGCGCAACAGGTTTGACAATTTCGGCTGCGAAAACCCCAGCAATTCTGAAGCTTCGGTTTGCGTGAGGCGGCGGCGTTTCACTTGGTCCGCAATTTCGGTCACCAACCGCGCCTTGATGAGCATTTCATCGGCGTTTGCGTAGTTGAGGTTTTCGTAGACACTTTTCACTTTGGAAGTCATTTGATTACTCCTTGGCCATGGCTTCGGCCGTCTTCAAGCGTTCGCGAATCAACTCTACATCTGCTTTGGCCGTGGCCATGCCATGTCTGGATTTCTTCTGGAACACATGCAACACAGTGATCGGTGAGCCATGGGGCGTTACTGAGTGACTTTCAGGCGTTGCCGCCAGTAGCCCGGGCGCCTGCGGAAATGGGCAAAGGCCACGATCACGATCTCGGCTTCTCTCTGATGATAGATCACTGCGTACGGAAAACGACGCAACGGAAAGCCCCGCGTCCGGGATCCAATAGGCCTCCAAGCCTGGGGTTGTTCTTCGATTCGCGTTCGGGCGACTGCGATCGCCTGCAAAAACGCGCCGGCGAGTGCCGGGCTAATGGCGCCATAGTGGGCGAGGGCGTCATCGAGGTCGATGCTGGCGCCGGCAAGGACCCGAAACTTCATGCTCGGCCGTACTTGACCCTCAGTTTCGCCATGACCTCATCAAAGTCGAACGCCTCCATCTCACCTCGGTCGTATGCGGCAAGCCGTTCCTCTGCCTCACGCGCCCACGCCGCGTCCCAATCCGGATCGCTTTCGGTTAATGTCGCCAGAATGTCCTCTACGAGTTCGACCCGATCCGTGGGCGGGAGCTTGGCTGCCTGCTCCGCAAGAAACTTGGTCTTTTCCGTCATTGCTGTCCTCCGAGTACTACACCAATTTCCGGTTGATCATCACGATACTCCCGCACGTTCGCCACGCCAATCTCAGGGTGCATCCAATCCACGGGCACCCACCTTCCACGGTTCACTCAGGCCTTCGCCGGCCGCTGTGGGTCCGACCCGCTCTTGGTGCGCTCCAGAACCGTCATCACACTCGCAACGAAGCTCGCTGCGTCGGACAGGTTCGAAGGGATGATCAGCGTGTTGCCCGCCCCTCGTGATGGCGGAATCTAAGGTTGCACAGCAGCACCAGAACCTAAAGCCCTGAAACGGGGTTTTTGAGTATTTCTATACATCTATAATAAATACTGGCTTTACCCGGATGCGGGCGCTCGGCTCCGCTGGGCTTTAATGATCTGCCAGGATGTTCGTCCAGGTTGACGCGCCTCCCAAAAAGTCCAGCCGTTCACCGGCTTTCTGGTAATGGACATCGCTGCAGCGGAAGGCGAGTCGAACCGTTGGCCATTCAAAACCAGCGCCCCATTCTCTACTCGAGCCAGGTACGTCTTGCCTTTATAGGTGGCTCGAAATTCCGTGCTCGCAGGAAATTGCACTCCCTTTGTGACCCACTCCCCGGGTGCTGATCCAGAAGCCGCCACAGAAGAGTTTTTCTGAGCGCCAAGACCCAGTAGCTGTCGAAGAACATCATTCTCGGTAACAGTTTCGTTCGGACGACGCCTTGTCAATTCCTTGAAAACGTCGAAATCCACTTCGATGGCTGGCATATCGGTCGCCTCATTAACATGGGTAGCCCGAACTAATAGTAATATAGTACTATTGTGTAAGTCAATAGTCGGAACTATCGCTTTTAGCCCCTTGCAGCCTCTCGCTGTTTTCTATAATGTTAAACATATTTAACATTGTGACGCACCAATGAGACTGCAAGAATTGGGATTCGCTGTGCGGCAGGCACGTATCAGGCGAGGCATGACGCAGGCTCGGCTTGCCCGCGCGTCCGGCATTTCTCGCGTCGCACTCAATCAATTGGAGAACGGGCTTTTTCCAGATCTAGGGGTCAGAAAAGTACAGGCGCTGTTGAGGAATCTAGGCCTCGAACTGGTCATAACTGAAAGTCCCGCTCGACGCGGCCCCGACTTCGTCAGCATGGCCAGCACCTCGGCGAGCGTTAGTTTCCGGGACACGCTTTCCGACGAGGAGCTGATCCGCATTCTGCTGACGGGAAAAGTTCCCTCTAATAAGCGTCCGCACATGAGAGCATTGCTCGACGAAGCGTCGCCCAAAATGCTGCAAGGATTATTGGAGGAGGTCGGCCGCTGGACCAAGCCAGGACGGGTCGAGAAGAACATCGCCACGATTACCAGAACTCTAGGAACCCCGCGGAAGAATTCAGAATGGATGAAAAGCGACTGAAGATCTGGGAAACGCTCTTCCAACGTGCACTGACCATCATCGACTCCGTCGGAAAGTCGGGTACTCAGCTCGAGTATTGGAGTTTCGGCGGTGGGACAGTTTTAATGCGGCGGCACCATCATCGCTTCAGCAAGGATATCGACATTTTCATTCCCGATCCGCAGTACCTGACCCACCTCACGCTCAGACTCAACATCGATGCCGAAATCCTTACCGCTCATTACATCGAGCAGCACGGTTCCCTGAAATTGATTTTTCCTGAAGGCGAAATCGACTTCGTTGTGTCTGGCGCCTTGACTCCCAAGCCTACCAATGTCGAGGTTCTGTTTGGCCGGGAGATAAATGTTGAGACATCCACGGAAATCATCGCAAAGAAGGTCTGGTATCGTGGCGCCGACTTCACAGCCCGGGATATTCTCGACCTGGCAATGGTGGCGGAGAAAGAACCGCAGTCACTTGCGGCGATCAAACCCATTTTGCGAGGACGCCGGGAAATAGTCCTTGCAAGGATCGGCAACTACGACACCGAACTGCGGGAAACATTTGCAGGACTGGAGATCCTCGAATTTCAACGAAATTTCGACGAATGCGTCGAACTGGCAAAAAAGGCCCTTAGCTAATAGACGGCAAGTGGTGCCCGGTCATGCCTTCGCCGGCCGCTTTGGGTCCGACCCGCTCTTGGTCTACTCCAGCGTCACGAGGGCCGAGGTTTGAGGGCCGAGGACTGAGGTTCGAGGGCCGAGGTTCGAGGACTGGAAGGACAGTGCTGCGTGCTGCGTGCTGAAAAGCGAGTTCCCGGAACTCGCCGACGTAGGCCTCCGCAACTTTTAGGTTGGCGGCGCGCAGGCCCTTGTCGGTCCCGATTGTCTAGCCGATACGCACCGCAATCATCATGGGCCCGCAGGATCATGAAGTGCGCTTGGGCGCACTGTCCTCGAACCCACTTTGAATGCCATTGTATTGGTGGCCGCGCATCGATGGGATGCTATTCTGCGTATTCCAGCCCAAAACGAGCAGGGATTCCACGGGTAATCGAGCAGTGATTCCGGGCTGAATCGAGCAAGGATTCCACGACATTTCGAGCGCCGATTCCGGGACGAATCGGACACCAGTTTGTAGGGGTAGTCGGAGCGGGCGCGACGCGGGGTAACCGAGCGTAGCATCGGCCCTTTTTTCCATTGGGGAGAAGAGGCGATGGCAAAGGAACGGTTATCCATGCGCAAGATTGTCGAAGTACTCAGGCTCAAGCACGAGTGCCGGTTGAAGCACCGGCGAATTGCGTTGAGCGTTGGCGTTGCACGCAGCACGGTGTGCGACTACCTGAACCGGGCCGCGGCGGCGGGGCTCACCTGGCCGTTGCCCGAGTCGATGACCGAGGCGGAGGTTGAACGGCTGTTGTTTCCGCCAGCGCCGTCGATCGGATCGGCGCTGCGCCCACAACCGGAGTGGGCGGTGGTGCACCAGGAACTGCGCCGCAAGAGCATGACGCTTCTGCTGTTGTGGCAGGAGTACAAGGCAGCCCACCCCGACGGATTGCGTTACAGCTGGTTCTGTCAAAGCTATCGCATCTGGGCAGGCAAGCTCAATCTGGTGATGCGCCAGGAGCATCGCGCTGGCGAGAAGCTCTTTGTTGATTACGCCGGCCAGACGGTGCCGGTTACCGACCGGGCCACGGGGGAGATCGGGCAGGCGCAAATCTTCGTCGCGGTGCTCGGGGCGTCGAACTACACCTACGCGGAAGCGAGCTGGACGCAGACACTTCCCGACTGGATCGGGGCGCACGTGCGCGCGTTCGAGTTCCTCGGCGGCGTATCCGAGATGGTCGTTCCGGACAACCTGAAGAGCGCGGTGACGCGAGCCTGCCGCTATGACCCCGATCTGAATCCCACCTATCGGGAATTCGCGCGCCATTACCAAGTCGCCATTGTTCCGGCGCGAGTCGCCCGCCCGCGCGACAAAGCCAAGGTCGAAGCCGGCGTGCTGCTCGTTGAGCGCTGGATTCTGGCGCGCCTTCGCCACCGTTGCTTCTTCTCGTTGACGGAACTCAACGCCGCCATCGCGCAACTGCTCACCGATCTGAACCGCCGCGCGTTCAAGAAACTGCCTGGCAGCCGGGCGAGCCAGTTTGCGGCCATCGATCAACCGGCGCTGCGCGGGCTGCCGGCGACTGCCTATCAGTACGCCGAGTGGAAAAACGTGCGCGTGCACATCGACTATCACGTCGAAGTCGCCAAGCATTACTACTCCGTGCCATACGCTCTGGTCGGGCGCGAGCTTACGGTGCGGTTCACCGAGCGTACTGTGGAGCTCTTTCAGCGCGGAGAGCGGGTGGCG
The DNA here is from genome assembly GCA_964396485.1 of uncultured Alcaligenaceae bacterium. Taxonomy (GTDB): domain Bacteria; phylum Pseudomonadota; class Gammaproteobacteria; order Burkholderiales; family JACQAP01; genus JACQAP01. Next base: position 1,075 of record CAYNFN010000404.1, on the reverse strand, counting down.
AGCCACATGCGGCTACGCGGCCAAAACCGCTACTCGACCCAGGCCGAGCACATGCCGGCCGCGCACCGCGAATTCGCGCAGTGGACGCCGGATCGGCTCATTCGCTGGGCGCAATCCATCGGTGTGGTTACCGCAGCATTCATCGAGCGCATTCTTGTCGCGCGACGCCATCCACAGCAGGGCTTCCGGGCGGCGCTGGGCATTCTGCGGCTCTCCAAGCATTACGGCGAGGCACGCTTAGAGGCCGCCTGCACGCGCGCACTTGCCATCGGTGCAACCAACTACCGCTCGGTCGAATCGATCCTGAAGAACCGCCTGGATCAGAACCCGCTGCCCGAACCAGCAAGCGCAACGCTACCCCTGTTCCACGACAACCTCCGTGGCCCCGATTACTACCACTAACCCTGAAGGAGAACCCGATGCTGCGTCACCCTACGATCGAGAAACTGAACGTATTGAAACTCTCCGCCATGAGCCGCGCGCTGCAGGAGCAGCAGAGCTTCCCCGACATCGGGCAGTTCTCCTTCGAGGAGCGCCTGGGACTGCTTGCCGACCGTGAGTTGACCGAGCGCGGCAACCGCCGGCTTGCCCTACGGCTGCGCTTCGCCAAGCTGCGCCAGGCCGCCGCTATCGAGGATCTGGACTTCCGCAACACGCGCGGCATCGACCAGGCGCTCGTGGCCAATCTGGCTGCCTGCCAGTGGGTGCACGAGCATCTGAATGTGTTGATCTGCGGGCCGACCGGCGTGGGCAAAACGTTTCTGGCTTGCGCGCTCGCCCACAAAGCCTGCCGCGAGGGTTATTCCGCGTTCTACGCCCGCCTGCCGCGACTGCTCCAGGACCTCGAACTCGGCCGCGGCGATGGGCGCTACGCGAAATTGATGAAGTCTCTGGCCAAGATCGATGTGATGGTGCTTGACGATCTGGGCATCGCCCCGCTCACCGAGCGCGCGCGGCGTGATCTGCTCGAACTCATGGACGACCGATACAACGCCCGTTCCACCGTGATTACCAGCCAGTTGCCAGTCGCCCAATGGCACGACGCAATCGGCGATCCGACGCTTGCCGACGCCAT
>CAYNFN010000403.1:0-5989 GCA_964396485.1 uncultured Alcaligenaceae bacterium | reverse complement strand
TCGAGCACCTGGATCAGATGCCAGCCGAACGGCGACTGTACCGGCTCGCTCACCTGTCCCGGCTCAAGTGCGTTCATCGCGCGCTCGAATTCCGGCACCGTGTCACCCGGCGACAGCCAGCCGAGATCGCCGCCGCGCGAGGAACTCGCGTCCTCGGACTGCAGCCGCGCCAGTTCGGCGAAGTCGGCGCCGTTGTCGATTCGCTCCTTGAGATTGAACAGGCGCTGTTTCGCATCGGCTTCGGAAACGACTTCGCTGAGACGCACCAGGATGTGGCGTGTGTGGGTCTGCTGGACGATCACCGGTGTTTCGTTGCCGCGTTTGTCGAGGAGCTTCAGAATGTGGAAGCCGTTGGGGCTGCGCAGCACCGGGCTCAAGTCGCCGACCTTCATGGTCTTCACCGAGTCGACGAAAATCTGCGGCAGGCGCAAAGCCGGGCGCCAACCCAGCGGGCCGCCTTCGAGAGCATTCTGCGCGTCGGAAACCACCGCCGACACCTGGCGGAAATCCGCACCGCCCCTGAGCTGCGCCAACGCCTTCTCCGCCGCAGCGCGCTTGGCCTGGATTTGCTCCGGGCTGGCCTGCTCGGGGACCAGCACCAGGATGTGCGCGAGGCTGTACTCGTCGTCCTTTCCGCCCAGGTTCTGCTGATTCTTGAGATAGTTGTCGATTTCTGCATCGGTGATCAGGATCTTGCTGTCGACTTCGCGCTCCTTGAGGCGAGCGATGAGGATCTCGTTGCGCATTTCGTCGCGGAAGCGGTTGAAGTTCACGCCGTCGCTTTCCAACGCCTTGCGGAACGCGTCGGGCGTCAGTTTGTTCTCCTGGGCGATGCGTTCCAGCGAGCGCTGCAGCTGGGCGTCGTCCACGCGTAAACCGGTCTCCCTGGCGGTCTGCACCAGCACCCGTGCGGTAACCAGCCGCTCCAGCAACTGGCGCTCCAGCACGTCCTGAGCGGGCAGTGGAGTGCCTTGGCGCCGCAGTTGCTGCAGAGCCACCTTCACCTGTTCATCGAGATCGAGCCGGGTGACGACTTCATTATTGACCACCGCCACCACGCGATCGAGAAGGGCGGGCTCGCCGCGCGCGCGTTCGTCCGGCGCCGCCCCGGCCATCGCGGACCCAATCAATGCCAGAAACAGAACCAGAATTCGCATTTTTTGACTTCATGGCAAGACGACGACGCTGCCGGCGGCAACGGGCGGCAGCACCACGCGGGGTGTTAGGGCGTTCAATACGCCGGGAACGGATTGCGCTCTGCCGGCGGCGGCTCGTTGGTCTTGGCGTAACCGGTGACGCTCTGCTGTAGCACCCCGAGCGGGTTGGAGCCGATCCTCGACACGCCGTTCAACTCGAGCTGAAAGAACATCGCGTTGATGTATTCCTGCGTCGCGCTGACGAACCGGTGCATCACGAAACGGGCCGCCCAGCAACCGGCATTGTACTCGACGCCCGCCAGCCCCTCCAGCAGGCTCTTGTCGCGCAAGGAGTAGTTCCAGCGCGCCAACCCGGTCCAGCGCCCGCCTATCGGCCACTGCGACGAAAGATCCACCTGTTCCAGGGTATCGCGCGTAAAACGGTAGCCGAAATTCATCACCTTGCCGATTTCCGGCCGATAGCGCAGCGCCACGTTGCTCTGCTCCATTTGGCTGGTATCGGCGCGGTACTGCAGGCTGACATCGGTCACCCAGTTGGGGGTGATCCTGCCGGTCATCGCGGCCAGAAGGTCGGAACGATTAGAATCCCGCGGCGCAGTGTTGAGGGTAACCTGCTGCCCCTCGAAGTAGTAGCGCTGGCCGAGAACGAAGCGTAGTTGCTCCTCTCCGCTGCCGGGATCGATCAGGCGGCTCGACACCGCTGCGGTGAGCTGGTTGGCGTCGTTGATGCGGTCGCCGCCGGAAAACTGGTTCTCGGCGAAGATCTGGGTCAGGTTGAAGTCCTTTTTGGCCGAGTCGAAGTCGGGCAACTGGTCCTGCGGGCGAAACGGAATGTAGACATAGTAAAGGCGCGGTTCCAGCGTCTGGATGAAATCGCGGCCCCGGAACCGGGCATTGCGCTCGAAGGTCAGCGCGCTGTCTATGCTGTAAATCGGCAATCCCCGAGTTTTGTCCGGTTCACTGGGATCCTCGAAGGAATAGCGGGTGTCGTGATACCCGATCTTGGGCGTCACATAGAAGTACGATGTCTGCAGCGGCAGGCTTACCGACGGATAGAGAATCTGACGTTTGCCGTTCAGCATGGAAGGATGGTCGAAGTCCACGTACTCGCCCTGCAGGCCGAGATCGAGGTAATAGTCGGTCTGTCGATTGACGTTCAGAGTAAGTTGCGGTACGCGCGCATACGGCGGATCAACCGGGGCCAGCGGATCCTGCAGGGTCTGAAAGCGTTGCACGAGGGCGTTCAGGTTCCACCAGTGTCCGTCGTAGAACAAATTGCCTTCGCGAGGCAGGTTGGTCTGGGAAGTCGCCGCGATCTGTTCGCTCAGGTCTGTGAAATAGTTATCATCGGACACGCCCTCCAGGTTGAACGCCCCGGAGAGCCCGTAACCGAATTGCTCACGGTGCTGCCAGGAGTAGTGGTAACGGTTCTCCTTCGTCTCGCGGTCGTCCGGCAGGTACTCGCCGCGCATTTCGCCGCCCAAACTCGGTTCGAGATAGCGCAGTTCCGTGTTAAGCAGCACGCCGCGCCTGGCAAGAACGCGCGGCGCGATGGTGGCGTCGCGATTGGGTGCGATGTTCCAGTAGAACGGCTGCGTGACCTCGAATCCACTTTGCCCGGTGCTGCCGATGATCGGCGGCAGCAAGCCGGACTTGCGGTGGCCGCTCAACGAAAAGTCGAGGTAGGGCGAATACAGCACCGGCAAGCCCTTGAATACCACGGTGGCGTTATGCGCCACGCCCAAATCGCGTTGCCGGTCAAGATCGAGCTTGTCCACCCGCAGGAACCAGTCGTCGTTGCCGACTTCGCAGTTGGTGTAGGTGGCCTTGTCCACCCGCATCTTGGTGGGGCTTTCCAGCACCATCCGATCAGCGCTGCCGCGCGCCCGGAACTGCTGGAACCTGTAGTCCGGTTTCTCGAGGTAACCGCTTTCGCTGTCGAGGTTGTAGAACAACTTCTCGCCGGTAACGACGTCGCCTTCTTTTTCGAGGCGGACATTGCCCGTAACCGTCAGCTCCCGTTCCGGGAAGACGTAGTACAGATAGTCCGAGAAAACTGCGACTCCGCGCTTGCGCAGGCTCACATTGCCCTCGGCCTCCAGCTCGCGATCCTGATGGCTTTGCAGCCGGTCGGCTTCGAGGAACATCGGCGTGGGTTCGTCGCTGCGTTCGGAATACGGAATCAACGCCGGCTGAATTTTCAGCTTGAGACCAGGTTCGTCGGCAGCGGCGCCGCGGGCAAGGAAGCAGATCAACAAGACAATCGGCGAGGCGAAGCGTGGACGATGCATGCGGGCTGTTCATCGAGTCGAGGTGCTAAAATCTCACAAAACCACAGTCAAGGCAACGAAGCCGCTTGGACCGCTACGCCTCTCTTCAGGACTGGATCGCGCGCCAGTTTCCCGGAAAAGCGTTTACCCTCTCGCCGGCTTCCGCCGACGCCAGCTTCCGCCGTTACTTTCGCGTCACGTTCCCGGATTCCACGCTGATAGCGATGGATGCGCCGCCACCCCAGGAAGACTGCCGTGCTTTCGTTCGAGTGGCGGCATTGATGGCCGATGCGAAGGTTCACGTGCCCGCAGTATTGGCGCAGGACCTTGCGAGCGGCTTTCTGCTGCTATCGGACTTGGGCGCCACCACTTACCTCGCGGCGCTCAACCCCGGCAACGCGGACCAGCTTTTCGGCGACGCGATAGACACGCTGATCCGCTGGCAGCTTGCCAGCCGCGAGGGCGTGCTGCCCGCCTACGACGGGACTTTGCTGAGGCGGGAACTCGATCTTTTTTCCGAGTGGTACCTCGGCCGCCACCTCGGCATCAAGCTGAACTCGCAGCAAGCTGAGTTGCTGGAAAAGATTTTCAACCTGATCCTGGCGAGCAATCTGGCGCAGCCGAAAGTCTATGTCCATCGCGACTACATGCCGCGCAATTTGATGGTGAGCAACCCGAACCCCGGTGTGCTCGACTTTCAGGACGCCGTATTTGGGCCGATCAGCTACGACGTTGCGTCGCTGTTCAAGGACGCGTTCCTGAGCTGGGAGGAGCAAAGGGTCCTGGACTGGACGGTGCGCTACTGGGAAAAGGCAAGGCGCGCCGGATTGCCGGTGAATGCAGATTTCGGCGTGTTCTACCGCGACTTCGAATGGATGGGACTGCAAAGGCATCTCAAAGTGCTCGGCATCTTTGCGCGCATCTGCCACCGCGACGGCAAGCCTGGCTACGTCGAAGACACGCCGCGCTTCCTGGGCTACGTGCGCGCGGTGGCGCTGCGCTACGCCGCGCTCGCACCACTATTGCGGCTGCTCGATCAGTTCCAGGACTGTGAGCCGGCCGTTGGTCACACCTTCTGAACGTGGCCGCGCCTGCCGCTTCCTGCGCAATGATCCTTGCCGCCGGCCGGGGCAACCGCATGCGCCCGCTGACCGATCTCACGCCCAAACCGCTTCTCGTGGTCGGCGGCAAGCCGCTGTTGTTCCTGCATCTGGAGAAACTCGCGCAAGCCGGATTCGGAACGGTCACGATCAACCACGCCCATCTTGGCGGGCAGATCGAAGCGGCGGTGGGTGATGGAAGCCGCTGGAATCTCGAGGTGCGGTACTCCGCCGAAGCCGAGGCGCTGGAAACAGCCGGCGGCATCCGCAATGCGTTGCCGCTGATCGGCAGACGCACTTTCGCCGTGGTCAACGGCGACGTGTATTGCGACTACGACTATTCGGGCCTGGCCGCTGCGGTTGACCGGCTCGCGGATTCGCAAGCCCTCGCGCATCTGGTGCTGGTGGACAATCCGCCGCACCACCCGAACGGAGATTTCTGCCTCGAGTCCGGGCTGGTGCGCGGCTCCGGGCGGCAACTGCTGACATTCAGCGGCCTGGGCGCGTACCGCGCCGAACTGTTCGAGCCGCTTGCGCGCGGCGCCATGCACGCGCTGGCACCGCTGTTGCGCAGCCAACTGCCCAAGGGCAACGTCACCGGCGAGCATTACCGCGGCCTGTGGACCGACGTCGGCACGCCCGGGCGCCTGGCGGAACTCGATGCGCGACTGCAGCCGGGAGCACGGACGTGATTCACATTCCAAAACATTTCGCCGAGCACGATCTCGCCCGCCTGAAGGCGCTGGTACGTGCCCACAATTTCGCCACGCTGGTGTCGGCGCACCAGGGCGAGATCCAGGTTTCCCATCTGCCTTTCCTGCTGGACACGGAAGGCAAGACGCTGCGCGCGCACATGGCGCGCGCCAATCCGCAATGGCGGACGTTCTCGCCTGAGCGCGAAGTACTGGCGATCTTCCACGGTCCGCATCATTACGTCTCCCCGGCGTGGTACTCATGCCATCCGAGCGTGCCGACCTGGAACTACGCGGTGGTGCACGTGCAGGGGCGGCCCACGCTGATCGAAAAACGCGAGCGGCTGGCGGTGCTGGTGCGAGAGCTGGTCACGCGCCACGAAGCCGCTTCACCCGCACCCTGGAAAATGGACTTGCCTCCGGACTATCAGGACAAGATGCTGTCGGCAATCGTCGGATTCGAGATCGAGATCACCCGGCTGGAGGGCAAGTTCAAGCTGAGCCAGAACCGCCCGGAGGGCGACCGGCAACTGGTGATCGAGGCGCTGGAGCGGCTCGGCAGCGACGACGCCCTCGGTGTCGCCGCGCTGATGCGCGAGAATGAAGGGAAGCTCTGACCAGGTTCCACTTGCGCGACCGAGGCGATTCGGGTCGAGGGCAAGACGGCGAGGACGCCGTGTAGCCGGACGGCTGTGACTCGTTAGCGGTACGCCCGTTTGCGGGAGCAGCCGTATAAGCGCTCCGTTTACAATGACTGACACAGCCTCCAT
>CAYNFN010000402.1:0-2923 GCA_964396485.1 uncultured Alcaligenaceae bacterium | reverse complement strand
GAAGGCGGAAGGGCTGGTCAAATAGTCGGGCGGATCGCACTCGCACTCGGGCGCTGAAAGCGAGTGCCGGCGGCGGGCTCTGCGTCCATCGGGACATCGATTACAAAGGTGGCCGCCGCCACAGGCTCGCCAGCCAGGGTTGCTGTTCGAATGGCAGGCCCTCGGGGCGGTAATAGTGGGCGAGCTCCACGAACCCCGCAGCCAGCAGATAACGACGCCATGCTTCGAGATCGTGATACGCGCCATAGCGCCCGCTGTTCCAGCCTTCCTGGTTCTTGCCGCGGGGATTGGAGCTGAACAGCACCCCACCCGGTTTCAGGCTCGCGCGCAGTTCCCGCAGCACTCTGGGTAACGCCTGGCTGGGCACATGAAACAGCGCGGCGTTCGCGAACACGCCGTCGAATCGGCTCTCCGGCAGATCGAGTTCGAGAAAATCCTGCTCCCATACCTCGCAGCCGCTGTGGTTGCGTGCCATCGCCGCAAAGCGCGCTGCACCTTCCAGTCCGACCGCGACATGCCCGAGTTCCGTAAACGCCTTGAGGTCCCGCCCCGGCCCGCAGCCAAAATCGAGAATGGAGAAGGGCGGCGTGCCCTCGATGGTCTGCAGCAGCGCGGCAACGTTCTGGCTGACATCGTGATCGCGCGTGCCTTCCCAGAATGCTTCGGCGCGCTCGTTGTAGTGGTCAAGCGTGACGGCAGACGTTTTTTCCAAATCTTCCTGGTTCAGTTTCATGTTCCCCACTGGAATTTTGCCGAATCTCCAGAGAGTAAAAGTGCTAGGAAAAGACAGTTGCTGCGAAAATGTCGGCCTAAGACCGGGAACAACCTTGGCCCATGGCAACTACGGGATCAGCGCCAACTCTTTCAAGTAGCGCACGACGCCCGGGTGCAGCATTCCGGGGCCGGGGGAGGCGGCGAGGGTGTTGGCCGGTGTGGTTGCCTGCGCCTGCGCGAGTCGCTGCAAAAGCGCCGGCTGGGCGCGGTGCAGGGCACGCGCAAAGCGGTAGGCAAGGTCATCGGGCAGGCCCGGACGCGCGAGAATCAGGCCCCACGAGCCGACGGTGGTAATGCCGCGATCGAGCCCGGGATAAGTATCGGCTGCGACCGTCATGGTTTTGAGGAACGGGTGCTTCGTCTGGATTCGGGTAATGTCGTCCGGCTCCAGGCCGATGAAGCGTGCTCCTTTCGGGCCTCGCGCGACCGCCTCGAATGCCGGCCAGCCGATTCCGCCGCCCCACAACGCGGCGGCTTCTCCGCTAAGCACCATCGGTGCAGCGTCTTTCACGTTCTCCAGCAGCACGGCATCGAAGTCCTTCTGCATGTCCAGACCCAGACCGTCGAGGACATGGCGCGCGAGCAGCACGAAGCCGGAACCCGCCGCACCAAACACGACACGCTGACCTTTCAGATCCAGGATGGTCCGGTAAGGCGAATCGGCGCGCACAACGAACATTCCGGGGGTCGGGTACATGGCCGCAACCACCGACAACGGCGCGGGCGAACGGCCGATTCCCGTCAGCGCTTCATACGCGGCCGTTCCTTCGACCAACCCCAGGTCGAGTTGGCCTGCTTCGAGAAGAGGGATGTTTTCCTTGCTGCCGGCGGTCGGCCGGAGCCTGATGTCCAGGGTGGGATCGGTTTCACGCAGCGTCTCGGCGAGCACCTCGCCGTAAACGGTGAAACCCCCGCCCGCTGTTGCGGTGCCGAGGACCAGCGTCGAAGTTTCCGCACTGGCCGACACCGGGCTGAAGATCACAGATCCGAGAATGAGCAGTGCGGCGCGGAAACGTTGCATGGACGGAATTTACTCCACAAACAACCGGGCTGCGTGCCCTTGACTGGTGCGCACGACGGGTGCCCTTGAGGGGTACGCAATGGCGAAAAGAGAGAAGGTCAAATTCGAAACGCATTCAACGCAAAGGCCGCAAAGGTACGCAAAGGAAAGGCAAAGAGAGTGGTTGGACTTTCTCAGCGCCCAGGTTCCTGTTAACAATAACGGTCTTTCCGAGTCCCGACCCCGGCGCTTGTCCTATTACGTAAATCGGGTTTCCTTTGCGTACCTTGGCAGCCTTTGCGTTGACAAGGTTTGGACCCCAGGCCTTCGGCACGGTGCTACACTGTCCGGAACGAGAAAGGTGAACCTTGGTGAACGCGATTCCACAACGCTCTTTGTCCCCGTTGGTATGCGCCGCTGCCGTTGGAATGTGGGCCGCGGCGACGGTGGCCGTTGCATGCGTGGAAGGCGACTTGAGAGGGGATGCCGTGACCTTCGAGCGCGAGGTGGGGGTGACCCCCGCCGGCGACGAGGCCTCGATGAACGTGCTCGGCGCCGGTTGGTTTCGTGTCGCTTCGATCCAGAAGCACGGCGGCAGCAGCGACCAGACTTACGTCACACTGGAACTCGACGGCGCGCCGATGATCACCGCGTCGTTTGCATCATTGAAGAAACCGTGGATGCAGCTGAACACCTCGTTCATCGTGGCCAATGTCCAGACGGAGGGCGACACCAGCACCATGACCATCTGGTACTCGCCGGAGTTGAAGTTCAGGGCCATGGCGGTGTTGCGGGTGGACGTGCAGGAAGAGGGTGTGGACAGCCTGCGGATGCGTACCGTGATGAACAAGCCCGCGCCGCACGAACACCCGCCAGGGACGGCGCCCACCACCCTCGCCATGCCGGCGTTCAAGTAAGTCCCCCCTCTCCCCAACCCTCTCCCGCGAGGGGAGAGGGAGTAACGTCAGAAACGAAAACAACGCATGTGCCATGAGCGGCAAATGAATTTCGAAAAGAATAAGGCGGCTAATCGTTAGCCTTTCACTGTTCTGGCTTTAGGGCTCCCTCTCCCCCTGCGGGAGAGGGCCGGGGAGAGGGGGCTACTCCTTGTAAGGCTCCACGACGCTCGCGCGCAGCGAGTAACCGATG
>CAYNFN010000401.1:0-2987 GCA_964396485.1 uncultured Alcaligenaceae bacterium | reverse complement strand
GCTGGCGATCAGCATGACCGACTACAAGGCGTTCAAGATGGGCGAGAACGTCGCCACCACGCCGGGAAAAGTCGTCTACCAGAACGAACTGATGCAGCTGATCCAGTATCAGCCGACCACGAAGGAGGTCTACAAGACGCCACTGTTGATCATTCCGCCGTGGATCAACAAGTACTACATCCTCGACCTGCGGCAGAAGAACTCCTTCATCAAGTGGGCGGTGGACCAGGGCATCACCGTGTTCGTGGTTTCCTGGGTCAATCCCGGCAAGGAGCTCGCGAACAAGGGTTTCGAGGACTACTTGCTGGAAGGCCCCCTGGCGGCACTGGGTGCCGTGGAGAAGGCGACCGGTGAGCCTGAAGTCAACATGATCGGCTACTGCCTGGGCGGCACGCTCACGGCATCGGCGCTCGCCTGGATGGCGGCACAGGGGCAGTCGCGGGTTAAAAGCGTAACCTTCTTCACCGCGCTCCTGGACTTCTCCGAACCCGGCGAACTTGGCGTGTTCGTGGACGAAGGCGTGCTCGCCAACCTGGAAAAGAAGATGGAGAGCCGCGGTTATCTCGAAGGCGCGGAGATGGCCGGCACCTTCAACATGTTGCGCGCCAACGACCTGATCTGGTCGTTCGTGGTGAACAACTATCTGCTCGGCAAGGACCCGTTCCCGTTTGACCTGCTGTACTGGAACTCGGACTCCACCCGAATGCCGGCGAAGATGCACACCTTCTACCTGCGCAACATGTACATCAGGAACAAGTTGCGCGAACCCGGCGGAATCACGCTCGCCGGCGTGCCGATCGACCTGTCCAAGGTCGACATTCCCACGTATTTCATCTCCACGGTCGAGGACCACATCGCACCGTGGAAGTGCACTTATCTCGGCGCACGGTTGATCAATGGTCCTGTCCGCTTCGTGCTTGGCGGCTCCGGCCACATCGCCGGCATCGTCAATCCGCCGGCAGCGAACAAGTATTGGTACTGGACCAACGAGAAGCTGCGCGACAGCGCCGACGAATGGCTCTCCGGCGCGGAGAAGCACGACGGTTCGTGGTGGAACGACTGGGGCAACTGGCTGGCCGGCTTCGGCGGCGAAAAGCTTCCTGCCCGCGTTCCCGGCGCAGGCGGGTTGAAAGTCATCGAGGACGCGCCGGGCACTTATGCGAGCTTCAGGCTCGATGCGGAGCCGGCGAATCCGCCGACGATGCCATCAAAACAAAAACCAAACGGCGTTAACACGGAGGAAGGCAAGAGCGATCTTTCGTGTTGAGCGCCTTGAAATTGTCTTTCGGTTTCGAGTGACTTAGCGTTTCGCGAGCTATGCGTAGCACAACAGCCACTACAGCCATTTCGCCTTTCTGAACCGGTAGAACAGATAGCCGTCTATCGCCGCCATCACCGCCACCGTCAACGGGTAGCCCAGGCTCCAGGTCAGTTCGGGCATATTGTCGAAGTTCATCCCGTAAATGCCCGCGATCATGGTCGGCACCGCGACCAGCGCGGCATACGCGGCCAAACGCTTGGTGACCTCGCTTCCCTGCATGGTCAGAAGCGACAGGTTCACCGATATCGCGGTGGTGACCATTTCCCGCAGGCTGTCTATCGACTGGTTCACCCGGATCAGGTGGTCGTAAACATCGCGGAAATACTCCTGTAGCCCCGCGCAAAGCTGCGGCACCCGGCCACCAAAGAGTTTGCCGGTCGCTTCGAGCAGCGGTTCGGTGACGTGCTTGAGCGTCATCAGTTTCTGCTTCAGGAGATAGAGGGATTCGATGATCGCGCGGTTGTTCTGCCCGGAGAAAATCCGCTTTTCTATTTCTTCGAGTTCGACCTCGAGTGCGTCGAACACGGGGAAGTAGCGGTCAACCACAGCGTCCATGATTGCGTAGAGCACGTACGCCGAGCCTTGGCGCAGCAAGTCCGGCTCACGTTCGCTGCGCGCGCGCACGTCGGCAAATCCCCGCTCGCTGTGACTGCGAACCGAGAGCACGTAGTTCGGGCCGACGAACACGTCAACCTCGCCGACGCTCAGCTCCTTTCCCGCAAGCTCCACGGTATGAAGCACGACGAATAGCGAGTCCCCGTATTCCTCGATCTTGGGCCGCTGATGGCCGTGCTGCGCGTCCTCGACCGCAAGTTCGTGCAGTCCGAACTCCCGCTGCATCGTTTCGAGTTCGTCCCGCGTAGGCTCATACAGCGCCACCCAGATAAAACACTCCGGCCGGCGGACGTATTCGTGAATGTCCCGCGGCTGAATGTCGGCGAGCTTCCGCCCTTCCTGGTAAGCGACGCAATTGACGAGCATTTCGATCTCCTCGCTGGCATCGTAGCACCGCGCAAGAACAGCATGTAGCTCAAGGTCTTGAAGCGGTGCGCAGTAAAGCGAGATAGCGCATCCCCTCGATCGCCCGACTGCCATACCAGGACGTCATTTCCGCATCGATCAGTGAAACCGTAACCGTCCGAACGCTGTGACCAGGGACGGGTGAAGTGACATTCATTGCCTCTCTTACCGGCTCCACGTCTCGCAGTCTGAACGCGTAAGGCTCGGAAGACAGCAGGACTCGATCCACGCGTCCAAGAACGGATTCGAGATAGAGGGTCGGATAGCGGTCCGGGCTTCTCACGTCGATCTGGTCCCATCCCACCGACTCGAGCGTCCGCGCGATATAGGTGTCGCGCGAAATTGTCATCCACGGGTCTTTCCAGATCAGGTACAGCACACGCTCGCGCGGCAGCTTCGAAGTCGCCTCGATCGCATTGCGATACGCTGCCTCGAATTCCCGCGCAAGGCGTTCCGCTTCCGCTTCAGCGCGGAAAATTCCACCGAGCAGTCGATATAAAGGAGGGTTGTCGAGCGGCCCCATCGGGTGCGTCACGATCACGTTCGGCACGAACGCTGCCGCCGCTTCGACCCGTTCGCGTGGGTTTTCGTCCACGTTGACGATTATGTGAGTCGGCGCCAGCGCCCGAATTTTCTCCAGGTCGAA
>CAYNFN010000400.1:0-1700 GCA_964396485.1 uncultured Alcaligenaceae bacterium | reverse complement strand
CGGTACTTTCTCAGCGTCTTCACGTTCACAAACCCGCTCGTGATCCAGTGCAGGTGAACCAGGTCCGGCGCGATGTCGTTCACCCGGCTGCGGGAGCGGTCCGGCAGCCACCCGGGATAGAAAGTTCTCCGGGTCCGCCCGGCAGGGTAGGCATAGACAGGCAGCAAATCCAGCGCCTGACGCACCCGGCCCGCAAGCCGGCCAAAAACGGTCCGGGGTCCGACGACGGAACTATTCTCTCCGTCCTTGACCTGCACCAGCATCGACGAGTCGATGCCTATCAATCTGAGGCCGACGTGCAGGCGGTATGCCGCTCTCGCCGCCCCGCCTCTGAGATCGGTGGAATTCATCAGCAACGGCTTCATAGGTTATTCCGCAGCGGTGGATTGCGGGAAAACCGCCCACATTCAACGCCACTTGACGGCATGACGTCCGGTGTAATCGATCTTCTGCAGGAACAACGGTACGTTGTGCTCCCTGAGGTACTCGTCCACGGCCCGGCGCGCGCCCAGCCAGTGGCCATAGTCGTCGAGAATCAGCACTCCGCCGACGCAAAGTCGCGGAAAAAGATGAATCATCTCGTGGCGGGTCGATTCGTACCAGTCCGTATCCAGGCGCAGCAGTGCGATGCGTTCCGGGGCGGCAGCGGGAATGGTGTCTTCTACGCGCCCTTTGATGTAATGGACCTTCGATCCCTCGTAGCCTACGCTTGCCATCGCCTGCTGCACGACATCCAGCGGCGCGCGGCACCAGACCGATTCGGCGTCCTCCCGGTCAGTACTTGCGGCCATCAGGTCGGCGGCGGATTCGCCGGTCAATGTTACGTCTTCCCCGGTCGGCTCGGTCATTCCCTCGAAGGTATCGAACAGGTGCAGATCGCGCGTCCTGTCACCCAGCTCGAGCAGGGTGCGGGCCACCGCCATCATGCTTCCGCCTTTCCAAACGCCGCACTCGACAATATCGCCGGCAATTCGATTGGCGACAACGTAGCGAACGGCGTCACAGAGCGCCGCCACCCTCTGATCCGAGGTCATTGTGTACGGGCGCACGGCGTCAATGGTTTGCGCTATGCCTTCATCCACCCCCTTGAGCACGGGCAGATAGGGAACGATATCGACGCCGAACCGGCGTGCGAAGTTTCTCAGAGGCCGCAGCAGGAAGGGGAGTCCGGGCATTGTTTGTCCTGGCACCATTAGAAGCGGGCGCGCTCGGCCTCCATGAACAGTGAATCCGGTTTGCGAATGCGCTTTCTTTCATCCACGTCCAGCGCATACGACGCAAATCCCGGAACGGCGCTGTCGAACGCGGTACAACGACGCACGTTCACAAAGCCGGCATCCTTCAAGGCGCGGCCGAGCGAGAACGAATCGTACATCCAAAGGTGCACCTCGCCGGATTGGCGGAAAACGCCTTCAAGGTAAGCGGATTTTGCGGTTCGCCCGCCCAATAGGCCGATCAGGAAGCCTGCGACGCGCACGCGCACGGCTTCCACCAGACACCGCAGACCTCGCGTGCGAATCCTGTCCAGCAGGCGCGTCGCAAGCGGCGTGCTTGACGCCTGCCATGCGCGCTCCGCTTCCGCTCCGATCCGGGACAGTACGAACTCCCGGTTCGGCAAATCCGGGGCGGCCAGAAACCCGGACGTTTCCCCTCCGCTGCGATCGCGAACCGCCTGGTCGTACATCTCCAGCATGATCCAG
>CAYNFN010000399.1:0-2181 GCA_964396485.1 uncultured Alcaligenaceae bacterium | reverse complement strand
GGAGGATCGTCCGCGAAGAGCATCGAATACGTCAATCCTGACGACGACCCGCGCAATAACTGAGCGGATGAGGGGCAAAAAACGTCACGGGACAGCGTTTGCTGCCCCATTTTTTTGAACTCGAATCCAGCGGATCGACTCTAACCACCACCATCGCCATTCGAAGGTTTAGTCCATGCGGCCCGCATTCAAATTTTTTGCTGCTGTAATTGCGTTGCTCGTCACGCAGATTGCGCTTGCCGGGCCGCTGATCACGGTTTACAAGTCCCCGAGCTGCGGCTGCTGTGTGAAATGGGTGGAGTACCTGCAGAAAGAAGGCTTCGAGGTCAAGGCCGTCAACCGCAACGACCTGGCGCCGATCAAGCAGCGGGCGGGCGTCCCACCCGCGATGTCGGCCTGCCATACCGCGCTTGTGGACGGTTACGTCGTCGAGGGCCACGTACCGGCGCAGGCGATCCGCAAGCTCCTGCAGGAACGGCCCGATACGCGCGGACTTGCCGTACCCGGAATGCCGGCCAATTCTCCCGGAATGGGCGAGATGGACGGCAAGCTCAAGACCTTCACTATCGAGGGCAAGCTCTACTCGACAGACTAACGCCCTACCCTGTAGCGACTGCCTCGCGGATCTGTTCCAGTGCGGTCGGGTCTTCGAGCGTGGTCAGGTCGCCCGGATCCCGTCCTTCCGCCAGCGCCTGGATGCTGCGCCGGAGCAGTTTTCCGGAGCGGGTTTTCGGCAGCATGGCGACGAAATGCACTCGCGCCGGACGGGCAATCGCGCCGATCTGCGCATCCACGGTCGCCATCACTTCCTTTTCCTGTGCCGCGCGCAGCTCCGGAGTGGCAATCGTGGCCGCATCCTTCACCACGGCGAACGCCAGCGGCACCTGGCCCTTCAGTTGATCGGTCACGCCCACCACCGCAACTTCCGCGATGTTCGGATGGGCCTGCACCGCTTCCTCGATCTCGCGGGTGCCCAGGCGATGTCCCGCGACGTTGATGACGTCATCGGTGCGCCCGAGGATAAAGTAGTAGCCGTCCTTGTCGCGGATTCCCCAGTCGAAGGTCGAATACACCATCGTCGACTTGAAAGTGCTGAAGTAGGTGCGGACGAAGCGCTCATCGTCGCCCCATACGGTGGAAAGGCATCCCGGCGGCAGCGGCGGCGTGATCGCCACCACGCCCTTTTCGCCCGTGCCCGCCTCCGATGCATCGGTTTCGCGCAGCAACTTCAGGTCGTAGCCGTACGCCGGGAAACTCGGGCTGCCGAATTTTAGCGGCGTCTGCTCCACGCCCGGAACCGCGGTCAGGATCGGCCAGCCGGTCTCGGTCTGCCAGTAATGGTCGATGACGGGCTTTCCCAACGCGTCGGAAATCCACCGATGGGTCGGTTCGTCCAGCGGTTCGCCGGCCAGGAACAGGTGTTTGAGTGACGAAATGTCGTATTTCCTGAGATAGGCGGGATCCTGTTTTTTCAGCACCCGTATTCCGGTCGGCGAGGAGAACATCACCCGTACCTTGTGGTCCTGCACGATCTTCCACCAGATGCCCGGGTCCGGGCGGATCGGCAGGCCCTCGTACACGATGGTCGTCATTCCGCGAATCAGCGGCGCATAGACGATGTAGGAGTGCCCTACTACCCAGCCGATATCCGAGGTCGTGAACATGGTCTCGCCGGGCTCACCGCAGAAAATATGCTGCATCGACGCGGCCAGCGCCACGCCATGTCCGCCGGTGTCGCGCTGTACGCCCTTGGGCTTGCCGGTGGTTCCCGAGGTATAGAGGATGTAATTCGGTTCGCTGGACTCGAGCCAGGTGACCGGCACGTGGGGTTTCGGATACTGCCTCGCCAGCGTGGCGTAATCCAGATCGCGCTCGGCGATAAGCGTCATTTGCTTGTCGATGTCGCGGTTGACGATCACGACTTTCGTCGGCGGCGTCGACGACAACCGGATCGCCTCGTCCACCAGGTGCTTGTAGGGAATTGCCTTGCCGCCACGCATTCCAGCGTCCGCTATCACCATCAGTTTGGGCCGCGCATCGTCGATGCGTGTCGCCAGGCTCGCAGATGCGAAACCGCCGAACACCACCGAGTGGATGGCACCGATGCGCGCGCATGCCAGCATCGCGAAAATCGCTTCGGCGATCATCGGCATGTAGATCAGCACGCGATCGCCCTTCCCC
>CAYNFN010000398.1:0-5940 GCA_964396485.1 uncultured Alcaligenaceae bacterium | reverse complement strand
GGCCGCCCCCGGAATGGGGAACCGAGAAACGCCTCCGGGAACTTTTCCGTACCGCGACTTCCTCGATCCGCATTGCCAAACGAAGTGCGTTGTTCCGGTACCGCAATAGTGGACACTGGATCGAGGTCTTCCGCACCTACTTCGGTCCGATCATGCGCACCCTGGAGGTTCTGGACGAGAAACGGCGGGGTGAATTCCTGAAAGAACTCGACGACACGCTCAATCGCTTCAACCGGTCGGGTGACGAAACGCTGGTGGTGTCGGCAGATTATCTTGAAGCCGTCGCGACGAAGAAGTAAGCGCTCCATTTCGGGCAAGGAGGAGGCTGCGCCGAGCCGGGCCGATTGGACTTCGCACCCGGCGCAGACCAATCAACAGGAAGGAACGCGCATGAACAAGCGGTTGTATTTCCTGCTGGCATTTCTTGCCGGCTGCGCCAGTACCGGGCTGGAAAACATTCCCTTGCTGTGGATGCCGACCATCGGCATGTTTTCGATTGGATCGGCCGAACTGGCCGAACTGCAGAACGCCAGGCTGCAGATCGCTCCGGTCACCGACAAGCGCGAGAACGCTGCGCTGATCGGCCAGAACCGCGAGGAGCAGACGCCGCGGCAGGTGACCACGCCTGACGACGTCTCGGCTTTCGTCACCAACCGAATGAAGGCGCTGATGGTCGCAGCCGGGATGAAAGTCGTGGACAGCGGCGGTACCGCCATTCTCAAGACGGAGCTCAGGCAGTTCTTCGTTGACGAGACCGATACCTACCAGGCGGAAGTCATTCTGCGCGTCACCCTCACCGACCCGAATGGCAACGTGTTGTGGTCGGGCCTTAGCAGCGGCGCAGCCGCCCGACGCGGACGCTCATACAGGGCGGACAATTACTACGAGACCCTGAGCAATTCTTTGGTCGGAGCGGTCCAGCAACTGATTCAAAACCGCGGCTTCCGCGCGGCGTTGGCTGAAGGACATAAATAGAAGCGTTCATCTGGAGAAAAACATGCGCATCTTCAAGACTGTCATCGTCTTTTTTGTTTGCGTAGCCGCACAATCGCAGGCTGTGGCGGCTGATACCACGGAACCCGGCGGGCCTCTGGACATCTGCACCGCGGCCGTGATCAACGAACATCCGGGAATCGTGACCGGCTGGCGTCAGGCCGGCGGGGGCCCCCAACCTCCCTATGCGATCACCGTACTGGACAAGGAAGGCAAGATGGGGGAGACAACCTGCGACCCGGCCAAGCCGATGAATTTCGAATTCAAGAGCAAGACCGGGCTTTACCGCTACAGCATGTATGAGCGCGCGACGCTACCCGAGGAGAAAGCACGCGCGTCTGCGCCCGTCATCTTCGTCGGCCCGGTCAGGTTCCTGGGAATGGAATTGTCGCTCGGCTTCACCGGGAAACCCCAGTACAGGTACCAGATGTTCCTGCCCAGCGGCCACAAGGCGACTGTCGAGGTGGATGCGGTTGTGGGCAGGTTGAACAAGGCCGAGGTGAATTGAGGCAATGAAAAGCCGTGACAAGTGACGAGTGACGAGTGACAAGTGACGAGTGACAAGTGACAAGTGACAAGTGACGAGCAAAGGCAGAAGCTGGACTTCAAGAACTTCGAACCTCGAGCCATTTCCGTAAGCGCATCGCGATAGCGGGGATGAACGACTTTCACGCCGCTGCGGCGCGCGACAATGCCAGGGTGGTCTTCTTCTAGGAATCGGAAACAGGGGCGGATTGTTCCCCTGCCGCCGGCTACGGACCGTCGCTTTCGAGGGGGGCAGACAGGACTGCGGTCATTGGTCGTGGCACAATCGCGGCCGGTAAAGGAGGCCGCATCGCGGCGAGCGGATGACGCAGTCAGGCACCGACCGGCAGGCAGCCGGTACAAAGAACAACCACAGTGCGGTGCCCGACGGCGAGGCCGAGTCCGCGTACGCCTGGACTCGTCTGGCGATGGCGTTGCTGCTGTCCACGATCGGCGGCGTGGGCATGTGGTCGGTGGTCGTGACGCTGCCGCCGTTGCAGGCGGAGTTCGGCGTCGCACGCGCCGATGCGTCGCTGCCTTACACCCTGACCATGATCGGTTATGGGCTGAGCGGCATACTCATGGGCCGACTTTCGGATCGCTTCGGAATCGTATTGCCGGTCATGGGCGGCACGATCATGCTGGCGCTCGGGTACGTCATGGCGGGCTCGGCCAGCAGTCTCTGGCAGTTCACGTTGGCGCAGGGCCTGCTGATCGGTGTGGGGAGTTCCGTGACGTTCGCGCCGTTGCTCGCCGACACTTCACTGTGGTTCACCCGCCGCCGCGGCATCGCAGTAGCGATCTTCGCCAGCGGCAACTACCTCGCGGGCACGGTCTGGCCGCCGATCGTTCAGCATTTCATCGATTCCGTCGGTTGGCGCCAGACCTACGTCGGCATCGGCGTGTTCTGCGTGGCGACCATGCTGCCGCTGGCGCTGCTGCTGCGAAGAAGGGCGCCCGCGACAGGTCAGACGGCGGCAGGCGCACCTGTGGCCTCGTGGACGCCACGTCCGTTGGAGCTCTCTCCCGGTACTTTGCAGGCGCTGCTGGTGATCGCGCCGCTAAGTTGTTGCGTCGCGATGTCGATGCCGCAGGTGCACCTCGTCGCCTACTGCGGCGACCTCGGTTACGGCGCCGCACGCGGCACGCAAATGCTGTCGCTGATGCTGGCTTGCGGAATCGTGAGCCGGCTCGCATTCGGCTGGATCTGCGATCGCATCGGCGGGCTGCGCACGCTGCTGCTGGGCTCGAGCCTGCAGGGGCTCGCGCTGCTGCTGTTCCTGCCGTTCGACGGCCTCGTATCGCTTTACGTGATCTCGGCGCTGTTCGGACTGTTCCAGGGTGGCATCGTGCCGTCGTACGCAATCATCGTGCGCGAGCACTTCCCGCCCAACGAGGCCGGCGCGCGCGTCGGCACCGTGATGATGGCCTCGCTGTTCGGAATGGCCTTGGGCGGCTGGTTGTCGGGCGCGATCTTCGACTGGACCGGTTCCTACGACGCCGCGTTCGTCAACGGCATCCTGTGGAACCTGCTGACCATCGCGATCGCCTTCTGGCTGCTCAGACGGCAGCAGAAACCGGGACTTTCCTGAACCCTCACTCAATCCGGCGAGCGGTTTTTGCGCTGCAATGATTGCTTGCCAGGCTCGTGCTTGTGTCGAAACCCGATGAAGGGCATTATCGGATGAAGTGCATTATCGGCAGTGTGCGGCACATCGTTGGCCGCGTGCCTTTACAAGAGACGGCGGAACGCATCCTCGCGGTACGCCGACAAGACTAAAGCGGGTCGATCGGGATGGAGGAGACAACCATGCGCGGGCGAAACATTCGCAGTTGCGTGCTGATGGCGGCGTTGATAGTCGCGGGAATCGGTGCGTTCACGCCGGCTTCGGTGCGGGCGGAAGCAGTCAAGATCGGCGTCATCTTCGACTACACCGGACCGTTCGCGGGCGGCGGTTCGCAGGCCGCCGCGATCGGCACCAAGATCGCGATCGACATGATCAACGAGCGCGGCGGGGTCGAGGGCTACATGATCAAGGCCATCTACGCCGACGCGCAGTCCAAGGCCGAGGTCGCGATCAACGAGGCGATCCGGCTGCTCGACCAGGAGAATGTCGACCTGGTGATGGGCGTGTACTCCAGCGCGCACTGCGTACCGATGGCGCAGAAAGTGGATGCGGCCAAGAAGTTCATGTGGGCCAATGTGTGCACCGCCTCGACCGTGTTCAAGGGCAAGAACCTGCGCTACGTATTCCGCCCGCAGGTGCACACCGATCAGTTCGGCTTCGCCTCGTGCAGCCTGTTGAACGAAACCGCCAAGACCCGGTTCAACAAGGAGCCGAAGGACCTGAAGGTCGCGATCATCTACGAGGACGGCCCTTACGGCTCGGGCGTGGCGGCCGGCAACGAAGAGACGTGCAAGAAATTCGGGATGCAGATCGTGCTCAAGGAAGGTTACTCGGCGACCGCGCCGGATCTTTCGAGCCTTGTCACGAAGCTGCGCCGCGCCCGCGCTGACGTGATCCTGCACACCGGCTACAACCCGGACATCACGCTGTTTTGGCGCCAGGCGCGCGAGCAGGGACTGAGGTGGGCTGCGCTGATCGGGCACGGCGCCGGTTATGCGCAGTTCGACAAGCTGCGCGACTCGCTGGGCAAGGATTCCGAATTCATCCTCGACGTGGACCCGGTACCCGCGCAACTGCTCGATCCCAAAAGCCTCGCCCCGGGACTGGGCCAGCTCACGCAGGAGATGGTCAAGCGCTACAAGGCCGAGGTCAAGGTCGACGAGCTGCCGCCGCACGTCTCGATGGGATTCAACCAGACCTGGATCTTTCTCACCGACGTGCTGCCGCGCGCAATCAAGAAATACGGCGGGGTGGATCCCGAGGCGCTGCGCAAGGCCGCGCTGGACACCGATATTCCGGACGGCGGCACGATCCAGGGCTACGGCGTGAAGTTCCATCCGCCGGGCCACGAAATGTCCGGCCAGAACGAACGCTCCTCGCCGGTGGTGATCCAGTACATCGGCGGCGACAGCAAGATCGTCTGGCCGGCGCGGCTGCGCACCGCCGAACCGGTGCTGCCCTGGCCGAAGACGCACGGCTATTCCAATCAGTGACACAGTGACAAGTGACAAGTGACGGGTGATTACTGACCGTAAGAGCGTGCGTCACTCGTCACTCGTCTCCCGTCACCGACTTTGATGTTAGCGGTCAGCGCATTGACCAAGGTCTTTGGCGGCTTCACGGCCGTCAATCGTGTTTCCTTCGAGGTGAAGGAGGGCGAGATCCTGGGATTGATCGGCCCGAACGGCTCGGGCAAGAGCACCACGTTCAATCTCATCGCCGGCGCGCTTGCACCGACCGCGGGATCGATCCGCTTTCTCGGCCGCGAGCTCGGCGGTTGGCCGGCTTACCGCGTCGCCCATGCCGGGATCGGGCGGACCTTCCAGATCCCGCGCCCCTTCCGGCGCCTGTCGATCATCGAAAACGTCGCACTCGCCGCCTGTTACGGACAGGTGGATCGCCCGACGCGCGAACAAGCGTTCTCACAGGCAAAAGAGATCCTCGATCTGGTGCGCCTGCGCGCCGAACCCGATTCGCGCGTCGAAGGTCTGGGCGCCGCGGGGCTGAAGAAACTGGAACTGGCACGCGCACTCGCCACCAAACCAAAGTTGCTTCTTGCCGACGAATCGCTCGGTGGCCTCGACGAACAGGAGATGAACCAGGCTGCGGATCTGCTCGCGGAGATCCGAAAGCAGCGCGGCATCACCATCGTCTGGGTTGAGCACATCATGGGCGCGCTGATGCGGGTGGTGGACCGCTGCGTGGTGCTGGACCACGGCGAAGTGATCGCGCAAGGAAAACCCGAGGTGGTGGCGCACGACCCGAGGGTGATCGAGGTGTATCTGGGCACCGACGCCAAGGACGTGCAGGCAACCGTGGCCGCGAGGAGCGGTTGATGCTCGCGTTGCGCAACATATCCGCGGGCTACGCCGGTTTCCAGGCGCTGTTCGACGTGAGCCTCGAGGTCAAGGCGGGCGAAACCGTCGCGGTGATTGGACCGAACGGCGCCGGCAAGACGACGCTGCTCAGAGTCGTGTCGCGGCTGATCGACGCCACCGCGGGCGAGATGACGATGGAAGGCAAGCGGCTGAACGACGTCGCCTCGTATGAACTGGTCAGCCACGGGATCGCGCACGTGCCGGAGAACCGGCGACTGTTCCCGAAGCTCACTGTCGAGGAGAACCTGCGAATGGGCGCGTTCGTGCCGCAGGCGCGCGCGCATTTCGAAGAGCGGCTCGCGCGTGTGTACCAGTTGTTTCCGCAAATGGAAGAGCGCCGCCACCAGCGGGCCGGTACGTTATCCGGCGGTGAGCAGCAGATGTGCGCGAGCGGCCGTGCGCTCATGTCCGGGCCG
>CAYNFN010000397.1:0-3934 GCA_964396485.1 uncultured Alcaligenaceae bacterium | reverse complement strand
GCCGAAGCCGGTAATCGAGCAATACACGATGTCCTGGCGCGCCTGCCTGAGCTGCTGGTAGGCAAGCCCGTAACGGGAAAGCGTGCCGGTCTTGAAATTCTCGATGAACACGTCGCAGTTTTCGGCCAGCTTGAGCACCAGTTGCTGTCCTTCGCTGCGGGTGATGTCCACGGTGACCGACTTCTTGCCACGGTTGGCACCGGCGAAATAAGTGGTCTCGATGGTGTCCATGCCTTGCTCATCCTTGACGTAAGGTGGACCCCAGCCGCGCGTGTCGTCACCCGCGCCGGGGCGCTCGACCTTGATCACTTCCGCACCGAGATCGGCGAGCGTCTGGGTCGCCACCGGCCCCGCCAGTATGCGGGTGAGATCAAGTACGCGGATTCCTGTCAGCGGACCCATGTTTCACCGTGAATATCGTGAATACCGTGAATGTCGTGAATGTCGGAAAGCATTTGCTCTTACTCAGTCCTCACCCCTCGCCCTCACCATCGCCACTAGCCACGAATTATGAGCGACGCTCTTACTCAGCACTGAGCACTGAGCACTGAGCACTGAGTACGCAGCACTGGACTTTCCTCGCCCCTAGTCCGGAGTGGCGCCGGACATCTTGACCACCGGTCGCCACTTTTCCATTTCTTCCCGAACCAGCTTCGCAAAATCTTCCTGGGTGCTGCTCTTGGGTTCGAATCCGGCCTCAACCAGGCGCGCCTGCGCCTTCGGATCGTCGATGGCGGCGGCGAGATCACGCTGCAACCGCTCGACGATGGTTCGCGGCGTGCCCGCCGGCACGAAGATGCCGAGCCAGGAGTGTGCGCTGTAACCCGGGAGATCCGATTCCGCGACGGTCGGCACATTCGGCAGGAGGGAAGAACGCGTGTTCGATGCCACCGCGATCGCGCGCAGCTTGCCGGCGCGGATGTGCGGAAGCGCGGAGGCGATGCTGTCGAACATCACCTGCACGCGGCCGCCGATCAGATCGAGAATCGCCGGCGCGCTGCCGCGGTACGGCACGTGCAGCATGTCGATTCCCGCCATATGCTTGAGCAGTTCGGCCTCCAGGTGCGAAACCGTGCCACTGCCCTGTGAAGCGATATTGAGCTGCCCCGGTTTTTTCTTCGCCAGTTGAACCAGTTCGGGCACCGACTTCACCGGCAGATCGTTGTTGACCAGTAGCACGTGGGGCACGTTGGCAACCAGCGAGACCGGGGTGAGATCCTTCACCAGGTCGTATCCGAGCCTGGGATAGAGCGTGGCTGAAATCGCGTACACCGAGGCCGGCCCCATCAGCAGCGTGTAGCCGTCGGGCGCCGCGCGCGCGGCGATTTCCGCGCCGACATTGCCGCCGGCGCCGGCGCGGTTGTCGATCACTACCGACTGTCCGAGCTTCACGCCCAGTCGTTCACCCACCAGACGCGCCAGCAGGTCGGTCGCGCCCGCGGGGGTGAACGGCACGATCATTCGCACCGGGTGGTCCGGATAACCGGCGGCGCCGGCGGCGGGCGCCGCCCCCACGAGCGCCAGAATCGCAATTACTATCCGGCCTTTGGCTAATGTCATTGGTGTGTCCAGTGAACGCCTAAGTCAATTCTCACCATGAGACGTGCAGATCAACTCTCACCACGGAACGTCAAGACCAACTCTCACCACGGAGGACACGGAGGACACGGAGGAAAAGCCAAAGACGAGGGAAAACATGTGGGAGTTAAAAGCGGGTTGGGTGCCAACGTGACCACCGATACCAGGTTTTTACTCTCGAATGCTTTTTTGTTCTTGCCCTTCCTCCGTGTCCTCTGTGTCCTCCGTGGTTCAATGCTCTGCTTCTCCCGTTCCCCCGTGGTTAGCGTTTGTTTTTCGCAAGGATACAGCGAAGCCGCTATCATGTCGCCACAGGGGGAGAAATGACCGTCAGAACAGAAGAAGCGGCGGCGGCGCTGGTGCGCGACCACGCCGGCAAGCGCAACATCGTGCCCTTCGCGCGCGACTACGGCGCGACCGATCTGGAAGGCGCGTACGCGATCCAGGCGGCGTACGTGAAGCGGCTCGATGCCGCCCACGGCCGGCGGGTCGGCTTCAAGATCGGACTCACATCGAAGCGCATGCAGGAAATGTGCGGCGTTGACCATCCGAATTCCGGTGTGGTGTTCGAAAGCCGCCTGCATCAGAGCGGCGTCACACTGTCGTTGGCGAAGCTGGTTCACCTCGGCATCGAGTTCGAGTGCTGCGCCCGGCTCGGGGCCTCGTTGCCACCGCGTGGCAGACCTTACGATATGGGCGAAGTCGCCGCGGCGGTGGACGCGGTCTGCCCGGCCTTTGAAGTCATCGACGACCGCGACTCGGATTATCCGCTCGACCTGCTTTCGCTGGTCGCCGACAATTCCTGGAACGAAGGCAACGTGCTCGGCGAATTCAAGAGCGCCTGGCCCGATCTCGGCACGGCGAAGAGCGTACTGGAATGCAACGGCAAGGTGATCGACGAAGGCAAAGGTTCCGACGTGCTCGGACATCCCTTCGAGCCGCTGCGCTGGCTGGCCAATAACCTGAGCGCAAAGGGCGAAACGCTGAAGAGGGGCGAGATCGTGCTGACCGGAAGCTGGGTCACCACTCGCTTTCCCAAGGCGGGGGAGCACTACAAATATACGATTGAAGGTGTCGGGTCGGTGGAAGTCACGCTTAAGGCTTAGTTAAAAATTATTGACGCAGAAATGCAGAGATCGTGGAGGAAAGGCCAAGGTCGAATGATCCCCCCAGCAGACGTGCAAGCTGGCAACGCGGTTGAAAACGGAGGCTCTCAAGCGGCGCTTCGCACGCTTGCTCGCACTGTTCAACGCGCGCGTTGGTCGTCATAGTCGGGAGGCAGCAATGGTCGTGCGGGTCATCAGGCTGGGTAGTGCGCGGGTCGAGAACGAAGGCACTCGAATCGGAACGGTGCGTCGCCCGCCGCGAGGTGTGCCGAAGACCGCGTTCGCCTCACAGAACTGGTACGACGTGTGGTTCCCCAATCTCGCACCCAGCGCGCAAACCGTGAAGGCCGCGCTGGAGGCGAAAACGCCGGCCCAGTGGCTGGCGTTTGCCAAAAAATACCAGGTCGAAATGGCAACCCCGGAAAATGCTCGCACGCTCGATGTACTGGCTGCGCTTTCCCGGCATGCGAACTTCTCCGTTGGTTGCTACTGCGAAGACGAATCGCACTGCCATAGATCAGTTCTTCGCGCGCTTCTGGCGGAGAGAGGCGCGAAAGTCGAGTAGGCAAGCTATTACGTTATTTGGGCAATCTGAAAACCTTGGCATGAAGAAGACCCTTCTCCTAGCGGTTTCGCACTTGTTCGCCATCGCCGTGGGATTTGCTCTGGGCATCTACGCGCTGCCGATCCTGACCGCGCCGGCAGCACCGTCGGCGGCGGAGGTGGCGTCGCAGGCCGATCAGGCGACTTACACCGGCAGGTTCCGCCGCGACCTCAAGGATAGCGACCTGTTCCATTGGGGCGAGGGAACGGTCTCGGTTGGCCGGCACAGCATTGCGTTGATGGGCCGGATCGCACCGGGCCCGGACTACAAGCTGTATCTTTCGCCGGAATTCGTCGAAACCGAAGCGGACTTCGCGCGACTGAAGGAGCGCATGGTCCGTATCGGCGATGTCAAAACCTTCGAGAACTTCATTGTTCCGGTGTCCAACGCGGTGGAGCCCGCGCACTACAACACGGTCATCGTATGGTGCGAATCGTTTTCACAATTCATCACCGCGGCCACCTATCGATAGCGGAATTTCGTTTTTGCCTGCGGGCAATTTCAAGTGCGCGGCCCCACAGCACTGTGCTTGACAATGCCAATCTCAGGTGGGATAACAAAATTCCGAACGGCGAGCCAAATTCCCGCCCCGAAAAGAAAATTTGAGGAGAACAATCATGTCTTTACGCATCAACGACGAAGCCCC
>CAYNFN010000396.1:0-2288 GCA_964396485.1 uncultured Alcaligenaceae bacterium | reverse complement strand
GCACATAAGGAGGAGCCGACGCAGGGCGCCCGCTCAGGGCGGAGCAGGTTCCAAGCGTTGTGTGCTTGGATGCGACCCCAGAGCGGGATGCATCGTGCCGAATATGCGCGTGCTTGTGCGTGCCTCCGCGGTCACATCCCCAGAGGGGCCCCTGTTCTGCGCTGCGGCACGCGGCCCGAATCGCCCGGTCCCTCGAAAAAGTCGAAATGTCATTGGGTTGTGCCAGGTGCGGCGCCTGCGTTGTTACGCTCCTTGTTGGGGCTTCAGCCGCAACTGCGAAGCGACGCCTAGCAGTCATCCGCACCTGGCGCAACGCGCGTCGTCGGACTTATGCAGAGCTTCCCTAGGCGCGCAGAGACTAGCAGACGGCGGAATTGCGTGCGAAAGGGCCGGGTGCCGGGTGTGAACGGGCGCAGAGTCAGTAACGCTTGGTCAGCGTCAGGCTCTTGCCTTCGCGGCGCATTTCCAATTGCCCAAGAAAACTCATTCCGAGCAGCACGACCGGAAGCGAGTTGTTTTCGTGAACCAAGCCATCCACGTCGGTGAGCGTGATATCTCCCAGTCTCACGCTGCTGAGTTTCACCTTGTAGACCGGCGCGATTCCATTTGCGGTCTGCGAGTGGCCGCGCGTTCCCGCGAGATAGTTGACCCCGGAGCGGCGGGCGTCATCCAGTCCCATCGACACCATGGTGGCGCCGGTGTCGACCAGGAATTTCATTGCCGCCCCGTTGATGCTGCCGCTGGTGACGAAATGTCCGCTCCCGTCGGCATTCAGCGTGACCGTAACGTGCCCGCTTGGTGCCGATGCGGTGCTGTAGATGCCTTCGCCGAGTTTCAGCCGCTGGCGCTTGCCGTTGACGGAAACAACGGCTTCCTCGCTGTTGGCGCTGATGAGCTTGACGCCGGCGTAGGTTTCCCCGGCACGAACGGTGCGCGGCTTGCCGCCGTCCACCACCAGCAGGGCCTTGCCTTCGAACAGCGCTTGCACGCTCACTTCCTGCGCCGCTGCCGGGCAGGTTAGGAGGGCAACAATAATTGCAGTAACATTCGCGGCCTTGGACCGCATGGGAACTCCTCGCCCGATGAAACCTGTTGCGATTTTCCGCCACTCGCCGACGGAAGGGCCGGGTTATTTTGCCACGTATCTGGACTCGCGGGGCATCCCCTGGCGCCTGATAGCAGTGGATCAGGGCGAAGCGGTTCCGGAGGATCCGGAGCGATTCGGCGGCCTGGTGTTCATGGGCGGGCCGATGAGCGTGAACGACGATTTGCCCTGGATCGCGCCAGTGTTGCAGCTCATCCGCCAGGGGATTGCCCGCGATGTTCCCGTCCTCGGTCATTGCCTCGGCGGACAGTTGATGTCGAAGGCATTGGGTGGCACGGTCGGCCGCAGTCCGTTGAAGGAGATCGGCTGGGGCGAAGTCCTGATCGCCGACAATCCGGTTGCAAGGCGGTGGTTTGGACCCGGCATCGAGTGTTTCGAATCGTTTCACTGGCACGGCGAAACATTCACCATCCCGCAAGGCGCGGTGCGCATCATGGGCAACCGCTACTGCGAGAACCAGGGCTTCGTGACTGGCAACAGCCTGGGCATGCAGTGCCACGTCGAAATGACGGAGGAACTGGTGAAAAGCTGGTGCGAGACCGGGGCGGACGAGATCGCGAAAAGCGGCGGTCCGGCGGTGCAGTCGCCGCGACAAATGCAGCACGGGTTGCATGAGAAGCTGACGGCGTTGCGCCGCGCGGCAAGCCGGCTTTACGACCAGTGGGTCAAGGGACTAAAGGCGTAAAGGACGTTTGTTGCGTACCCCTCAAGGGGGTATTGAAAGGAATTCTGCGTGTTGTATGCGATCCAGCCGGCCGATGGCCGGCCATTAAGGCGTTGACGCAGATACCCTACGTGCGTAGCACGTCGGAGTACCCTTTTAGGACGCAGAGAAGAGCAAGAAAGTACGCGAAGGAAAAGCAATTCTAAGAATGGATTGTTGGTACTTGGGCGGTGATCCGACAACGCGTTCGCTTCATCTGTAGTAGTTTCGACACGATCAGACGTGCAGTGGCTGAACGGCAACTTCCGACCCCAACCTGCCGCTCGCGGGTGTCGGCTTTCGGGCATTTCAACTTGCCCACGATCTCATAGACCCACGTGCAGCCCCTGCTGCGTGGGCGGTCATCCCAGTTCCACTGGGATGACATCCCGCCACCCGCGCCCGAGTACGTGTTCGACCAGCGTCGTGACCTGGTAGGGGACTTCAGTTCTGTGTTCCTCGCCGGCCCCGTCCCCGTCC
>CAYNFN010000395.1:0-1813 GCA_964396485.1 uncultured Alcaligenaceae bacterium | reverse complement strand
AAAGCGCGCTTGTTGTCCTGTTTGGCGGCGAGCCTGGAGGCGTTGTAGTAACGCTCGATATAGGGGTCGGACTCCGGGTCCCAGGCATCGGTGTCAATGCCGTTGAGAATTCCGGTCGGCACATCCTTTCTGTGGGAGAGCAGCCCCTGCAGTCCCATCCCCAGCGGTTCGTGCTGGATTTCTTCCGCGTAGCTCGGACTGACCGTGGTGAGGCGATCGGCGAATTGCAGACCGCCTTTGAGAAACGACGTCTTGCCGTAGTACTCGACGCCGTTTACGGAGAACGCCTGCGGCAGTCCAAGCCGCGCGGTCGTTTCCGCGGGGAAAATCCCCTGGAACGCCAGATTGTGGATGGTGATCACTGTCTTCGCCCGCGCACCCGGTACGTAGTGCAGGTATACCGGGGTCAGGGCAGTCTGCCAGTCGTTGCAGTGAACGACGTCCGGCTTCCACGGAAACGGCGAATCCGGCGTGGACAGCAGCGCGCCCACATACGAGAGCAGGCCGAAACGCAGATCGTTGTCGAGCCAGTCGTTGCCGGCGGCATCCTGATACGGCCCGCCGCTGCGCCGGTAAATCGCACTTTCAATTACCAGCAGCGGCACCCCCGAAGGCAGCTTGGAGGCGATCAGTTGCGCCGGCGGCACGCCCGGCAATGCCGGCAGCGTGGCCGCCCGGCCTTTGGTCTTGAGTGCCTCCATCACCTGCGTATACCCCGGCACCAGCACCCGGATGTCCGCACCCAGGCCCATCAAAGCCGCCGGCAACGCGGCGCTTACGTCGGCAAGCCCGCCGGTCTTGATCAGCGGCGCGACTTCGGAAGTGGCGAACAGGACTTTGAGTTTCTCGTCAGGCATCGGCGGCATTCACGCGCATCATCCCCGGTGCAGAAGGATGAGCGCGGCGAGCGGGGGCAGCGTGATTTCTGCGGACTGGCCGCGCTCCATCCACGGCAGCGGCTGGGCTTCGATGGCGCCCGCATTGCCGACATTGGCGCCGGCGTAGAACGCCGAGTCGCTGTTGAACGCTTCGTGCCAGACGCCGGTTTTCGGCAGGCCGATGCGGTAGCCATGGCGGGGCACGGGGGTGAAGTTCAGCGCCACCACCGCCACCGAGCCGTCGCGCGCCCAGCGTTCGAAAGCAAGGATGGACTGATCGGCGTCGTGGCAGTCGATCCAGCGGAAACCGTCAGTTTCGAAGTCCTGGTCGTGCAGCGCGCGCTGCTCGCGGTAAAGGCGCGACAGGTCGTGCAGCATCGTCTGCACGCCCCGATGCCAGTCGATGCCGAGCAATCCCCAGTCGAGCTCCCACTCGGTGCGCCATTCCCGGCCCTGGGCCAGTTCGTTGCCCATGAAGTTGAGCTTCTTGCCGGGCGAGGTGAACTGGTAGCCGAGCAACAGGCGCACATTGGCGAATTTCTGCCAGGCATCCCCGGGCATCTTGCCCAGCAGCGAACCTTTACCGTGCACCACTTCGTCGTGCGACAGCGGCAGCATGAAGTTCTCGGTATAGGCGTAGAGCTGGCCGAAGGTGAGCTCATTGTGGTGATAACGCCGGTGCACCGGGTCCTGGCGCATGTAGGAAAGTGTGTCGTTCATCCACCCCATGTTCCACTTCATCGAGAAGCCCAGGCCCCCGATGTAGGTCGGCCGCGACACCATCGGCCATGCGGTGGATTCCTCGGCGAAAGTGAGTGCGCCCGGAAAGTCGCGATGGACCATGACGTTCAACTGGCGCAGAAAATCGATCGCTTCGAGGTTCTCGCGGCCGCCGAACTTGTTGGGGATCCACTCGCCGGCCTTGCGCGAGTAAT
>CAYNFN010000394.1:0-3396 GCA_964396485.1 uncultured Alcaligenaceae bacterium | reverse complement strand
TTTCGTATAGATACTTTTCCCGGGCGAGGGCGCGGTCCTGTGCCGACAGCGCCTTGTCCTCGAAGGTCTTCAGCTCCGGCGTGACGTAACGCTCGGCATTCTTCAGCGTCTGCCTGCGGCGGTAGTCGTCCGGCACCTTTTCGGCATTCGCGTTCGTGACCTCGATGTAAAAGCCGTGCACGCGGTTGTACTCGACCTTGAGATTGGCGATTCCGGTGCGGCTGCGCTCACGGCGTTCCAGCGCGATCAGAAACTCGCCGCAGTTGTTCTGAATTCCCCGCAGTTCGTCGAGTTCGGCGTCGAATCCGCTGTTGATCACGCCCCCTTCGCGCAGAACTGATGCGGGCTCGGGCAGGATCGCGCGGGCCAGAAGGTCTGCAAGCTCGGGCAGCGGTGCGAGGTCAGTCGCGAGTTCTGCAAGCCGTGGGCTTGCGAGTGGCGCGAGGAGGCCGTTCAGATCCGGAAGCAACTTCAGGGTTTCGCGCAATCCCGAGAGATCGCGTGGTCGCGCATTGCGCAGCGCGATGCGTGCGGTGATGCGCTCCACGTCCACCACCGGACGTATTGCCTCGCGCAATTTTTGACAAGGAATGTCGGTACTTTGCCCGCGCAGCGTCGCCACCGCGTCCAGCCGCGCCTTGACGATCTGCCGGTCGCGCAGCGGGTGATGCAGCGCGTGACGCAGCCAGCGCGACCCCATTCCGGTGGCGCAGGTGTCCAGCAGCGACAGCAGCGTGGGGGCAGGTTCGCCACGCAGCGTTTCGGAGAGCTCGAGATTGCGGCGGGTGGCGGCGTCCATGCGGACGTACGCCGAGTCGCGTTCGACCGACAACGCGCGCACGTGTGCAATCGCGGTTCCCTGGGTGGCGCGCGCATATTCGAACAGCGCGCCTGCGGCGCCCAAGGCGGGGCCGAGTTCATCTGCGCCGAAACCGGAGAGATCACGGGTCTCGAAATGCCGGGTCAGCGTCCTTACTGCGGCGTCGCGGTCGAACTGCCAGGCCGCCAGCCGCTTTACCGCGATGCTCGTGCCCTGGAGCGCCGCGTCGTTGAAGTCGTCGGTGACGAGGATTTCCGCGGGCTGCAGCCGCTGCAGTTCAGATGTGAGATTTTCCCGCCCTGTTTCCTCGACGGTGAAACGGCCGCTTGCCAGAGACAACCAGGCCAGCCCCAGCAGATTTCCCTGCGGGTTGAGCGCGAGCAACAGGTTGTCGCGCTTCTCGTCCAACAGCGCCGCGTCAGTGAGCGTCCCCGGTGTGACGACCCGGGTAACCTGCCGTGCGACCGGACCCTTGGATGTGGCAGGGTCGCCGATCTGTTCGCAGATTGCCACCGATTCGCCGAGCCGGATCAGCCGGGCAAGGTATTGCTCGACGGCATGGAAAGGCACGCCGGCCATGCGGATCACTTCTCCGGCCGACTGACCGCGTTGGGTGAGCGTGATGTCCAGCAGTTTCGCGGCGCGGATCGCGTCATCGAAAAACAACTCGTAAAAATCGCCCATTCGGTACAACACCAGCTTGTCCGGGTGCTGCGCCTTGATGCGCAGGTACTGCTGCATCATCGGCGTGTGCTGGGCAACGTTCACGATTGTTTCAAAACGGCGTCAAAATTGTGCACGATTTTCCTTCAACGCTTTCGCGTCGGCTGTGGGAAATCCCTCTCGATCCTGCCTTTCGCGATCTTCGAGACCGCGGCATCGAGCTTTGTGACCGCGAGGCGCTCGAGCAGCGTTTCCCTGTCGGTCATGCCGTGACGGGCGAGTCCACGGGTGAATTCACGGTCCTTCTCGCGGCCCGCGATGTACTTTGAAATCGCAAGGTCGTGCACTTCCAGGCATAGTCCCACGAACCCGCCGGTATTCTGGTTCTCGATGCGTACCAGGCGTTGCCGCCAGCCCTTGGGCAAAGTGGCTGTGTCCGGGCCTACGCCCTGAGCAAAGTAACCGTGGGTCTGGTGAAAATTCGAACCCTCGCCGATGGCGCCGTCGACCTTATCGGCCAATTCAGGTCGTGAAAGGGGGTAGAGATCTGCCTCCATGGACCGCACTAACGCGGCCGGCGCGTCCGGAAACTGGCCGAGAATGGCCTGGCTGCCGATGATCACCAGCTCGTGCTCTTCGGCGATACGCCCTGCGGCGCGGATCAGGTGTTCAAGGTCGGAACGCTGCATACACCCGTTCCCGCTCGTCGGTGGTGAGCACGCCCGCAAATGGCGTGGACTGCCGCAGCCGCGTAGCACGTTCTCCCGCATCTGTAATGACGTGAGCGATCTCCGGCCATGGCCGTTGGAGGATGGCGTGCCATTCGTCGAGTGCGCGCGGTTTGTCGTCCTCGTATCGCGAACGCCAGGTCCCCAGAGTCTTCTTTACCTGCTTCAGAAGCGTGGGTTTGAGCTCGATCTTCTGCGCGACGAGACAGTGCATGGCAAGGCTGCGTGCTTCGATGATGCGATGCTTTAGCGCACCGCCCGACAGGACATGGACCGGCGCTTCCAGCCGCGTGACCACGCGCAGACCCGCCGCGCGTTGCCGCGCGCGATAACGGCGCATGCGCTCGGCGGCAGTTTGCGCTTTGCCGGTCGGCGGCCGCCCGCGGCCGCGTACAGTCGGGGTAGACTTGGACATGATATTTATCGTAACTCGTTACGATAAAACAGTCAATCGCGCCGATTTCTGACCGAAGATCTTGTCCCGACTTGCATGAACGCGATCGCTGCCGGTGACCTTGAAACGATCGTCAGTATTTGAGTTACGGACGGCGTTCCCGTTTGCTCAGAATTCCTTCGTACCCATCAAGTGGGTACTGAACTGAGTGTCCTTTGCACCCCTCAAGGGGGTACTAAACTGATGATGATCCTTCTTCGGGATCTTCGGAAAATCTTATACTTGTTCCGGTGTCGATGCCACGAATCCGCCCGACAGGTGGTGCAGTAGAGCGGGCGACGTGCCACACGAGGGACGAACAAGGCCTGTTCCAGGGCAGTTTATTTTGGAGAGACTGTGAGACAGAACAAAGTCAAATCGATCTGGCAAGGCGGTAATGCGGTGATCAACGGCTGGCTGGGAATTCCCAGTTCCATCTCGGCCGAGAATATGGCGCAGGCCGGCTGGGATTCACTCACCGTGGACCTGCAGCACGGCCACGTGGACTATCAGACAGCCGTCACCATGCTTCAAGCTGTGAGCACGACGCCGACGACACCCCTTGCCCGCGTACCGTGGCTCGAACCCGGCATCATCATGAAGATGCTCGACGCCGGCGCCTACGGGATCATTTGTCCGATGATCAACAGCCGGGCCGAGTGCGAGGCGTTCGTCGGCGCCTGCCGGTACGCGCCCGCGGGCTACCGCAGTTTTGGTCCGGTGCGTGCGACGTGGTATGGAGGAGCGGATTA
>CAYNFN010000393.1:0-2078 GCA_964396485.1 uncultured Alcaligenaceae bacterium | reverse complement strand
CGTCGTACTTGCGCAGTTCCTCGACGATCGCGCGCGCGTCGTGCACCGGATCGGCACCATCGTCAAGCGGCGCCAGGTCCACCAGGTGCAGCAACAGGCGCGTGCGCTGCAGATGGCGCAGGAACTGATGGCCGAGCCCGGCACCTTCGGCGGCGCCTTCGATCAACCCGGGGATGTCGGCGACCACGAAACTGCGATTCTCGTCCACGCGCACCACGCCCAGGTTCGGGTGTAGGGTCGTAAACGGATAGTCGGCGACCTTGGGACGTGCGGCCGAAACCGAGCGGATGAAGGTGGACTTGCCGGCGTTCGGCAGACCCAGCAACCCGACGTCGGCGAGCACCTTGAGTTCCAGCTTCAGGGTTCGGCTTTCGCCCGGTTCACCCGGCGTGCATTGGCGCGGCGCGCGGTTGGTGCTCGATTTGAAATGGATGTTGCCGAGCCCTCCCTGGCCGCCTTTGGCGAGCAGGGCGGTCTGTCCGTCGGCGGACAGATCGGCGAGCACTTCGCCGCTGGCGTAGTCGCCGATGACGGTGCCGACCGGCACCCGCAGCGTGATGTCGTCGGCCGCCTTGCCGTAGCAATCCGAACCCTGGCCTTTCTCGCCGTTGCGGGCACGGTGGATGCGCGCGTAGCGGTATTCCACCAGGGTGTTGATGTTGCGGTCGGCCACCGCATGGATGCTGCCACCGCGGCCGCCGTCGCCACCGTCCGGCCCGCCGCGCGGAATGAACTTCTCGCGCCTGAACGAGGCGATGCCATCCCCGCCCTTGCCGGCGTGGAGTTCGATGGTCGCTTCGTCTACGAATTTCATATGAGAACCAATTCAAAACGCATTTAACACGAAGGACACGAAGGAAAAACAAAGTCGCACGATGGAAAGGCGAAAGGCCGATTGGATGCAAAGTGCTTCGTGGGCATCGCGATCAAGGTGCGTGCATTATTTCGAGTCTCCTTCGTGATCCTTTCTTGCCCTTCCTTCGTGCCCTTCGTGTTGAAAGAGTTTCCTGTTCTTGCGCCTTTTAGGGCAGGAAAGAAAAAAGCCCTACCGGAAAGGATAGGGCTTCTTGCTGAAAGCGGGAAACCTTACGCCGGCAGGACGCTGACGACTTTCCTATTGTCCGGGCCCTTCACCGCGAATGTCACTTTGCCGTCGATCTTGGCAAACAGGGTGTGATCCTTGCCCATGCCGACATTTTCTCCGGCATGAACCTGGGTTCCGCGCTGACGCACGATGATGCTTCCTGCCAGGATGACCTCGCCGCCATAGCGCTTCACGCCCAGGCGCTTGGATTGGGAGTCGCGACCGTTGCGCGAGCTGCCGCCTGCTTTCTTATGTGCCATTTGCTCCGCTCCTTAGCCCGAGATCTTGCCGATCTGGATTTCGGTGAAATTCTGCCGATGACCGGCGTTCTTGCGATAGTGCTTGCGGCGGCGCATCTTGAAGATGTGCACCTTGTCGGCACGTCCGTGCGCAACAACCGTCGCGTGCACTGTTGCACCGGCCACCAGAGGCGCGCCGATCGAGACTTTGTCGCCATCGGCGACCATCAACACCTGATCCAGGGTAATCTGGCTGCCCACGTCTGCAGGTATCTGTTCTACCTTGATTTTTTCGCCGGAAGAGACACGGTACTGCTTGCCCCCGGTTTTTATGACCGCATACATGATGGAGCCCTCGATACGCTTCTCAGGAAAGCCGCGCATACTACATAAAAAGAAAGGCTTAGTAAAGCCGATGAAAGGATCATTGGACGCGGATCACCGGTCCGGTCGCACCCTGTGATAGGGGTGATCAAATCCTTGACACCGGAGCTTTGCGCTTCCTACCATCGCGCACTTTTGATTTCGCGATTTCTAGGGAAGCTCTGCATAAGTCCGACGACGCGCGTTGCGCCAGGTGCGGATGACTGCTAGGCGTCGCTCCGCAGATGCGACTGAAGCCCCAGCAAGGAGCGTAACAACGCAGGCGCCGCACCTGGCACAACCCAATGACATTTCGACTCTTTCGAGGGACCGGGCGATTCGGGCCGCGTGCCGCAGCGCAGAACAGGGGCCCCTCCGGGGATGTGACCGCG
>CAYNFN010000392.1:0-1675 GCA_964396485.1 uncultured Alcaligenaceae bacterium | reverse complement strand
TTGAGAAGGAACGAGTTCGAGGCCATCCGGGTGACGACCGCTTGTATGAGCTCGAGATGAGCGATCTTGCCGTCCATCGATCCGCGATCCTCGATTGGCGAGAGTAGCTCCTCGGCCTCCGGAAGCCGGCTAACAGATATTCGACCGCCGAAGTGCGGTAAAACACTACCGCAGTTTTGCGGCCGAGCATGGCGTTGTCAATCTTGATGCGTCATGTTGCCGGAGTCTTTGCGGGAACTGCTCCGGCGGGACGGAACCATCGTGGACGAACGGGCGCGATTTCGCGCGAAAGAACTGGATCGCTTGGCTGATGCGGGGAAGAGCTGCTGAAGTACCGCGGATTTCGAAGGACTGCCCATCGAGCGTATCGCGCTGTACATCGATGGTTATCAGCGCCGACCGGTGATGTTCGGGAGAAGTGTAAGCGTCCATGAGCTCCCCTGAAGCGGCCAAACGCCGAGGTTCAGCCGCGCTGCCGCTTCGCGGCAGCGTCGGCTGGAACCGCTGGTTGGGCAGCAACCATGGCCAGAAACCGAGCCACCTGTTGCCGGCCATACAGCGGAATGCGGAACTGGCGGGCATGAACAAACGGGCGCCCTACCTTAAAACCGGCTTGAAGCAACAGCCGGCGAATAGCGGCCAGTTCTGACGTCGACCCCGCCACCAACCTCACTTCATCTCCCTTTTTGTACTTCCGTCCTTCTGCACGGCGACGTTCGACCTTCAGACGGCGCACGTAACCATTGCGGTGGAAAAAGCGGGCCAACTGCGCCGTTGTGGAAGCACGCGGCTTAGGTGAGGACATGAGCTACGTTACATCCTATGTTGTTGCTGCCCAACAGGTATTCGACCGCCGAAGTGCGGTAATACCCTACCGCAGTTTTGCGGCCGAGCATGGCGTTGTCAATCTTGATGGGTCATACTGCCGGAGGCTTTGCGGGAACTGCTCCGGCGGTACGGCGTCATCGTGGACGAGCGCAGCTTGTGGTCCTGATGGTGTCGCCCTTGCAGGGCTACGCCGTGAAGGATTTCGGTGCATGCATTTCCGTGTTTAACGCACACTTCGTATCTTTCCAGCACAAAAAACGTGCGCTGGCGAAACAGCATCGCTGGCAAAAATCTTGAAACACCCGCAATACACTGCTACTTTGCGACTTACGAAAAATCCTTCACGGCGTAGCCTTTCAGGGCTACGCGGGTTCTGGCGTCAAGACCCACAGGGCGTTGCCCTGGGCTGGCATGTTTGACGCCTTCGGCGTCGAGGATTCAGCGACCCAGTCCCGCGATCAGGATGTCACAATCGGCTGGTCCAGGACAAACCAGCGTGGCACACGGCGGCGCGCGCCGTGCCAGGCATGGCTTGCAGGGGGACAGGTTACAGGGAACAGGGGACAGCCGGAAACGAAGAACGGATCAAGACGTTCTCCGCGTTCTCAGCGCTCTCTGCGTTTACACGTCCGCCGAAGTGCCAACGAGAATCTGAAACGCAGAGGACGCTGGGGACGCGGAGACAAAAAGACCAGCGAAGATTCAAACTTGTCCGGCTGTTCTCTGTTCCCTGTAACCTGTTCCCTCCACTCCTCTACGCCAGCAGCTCTTTCACGATCCGCGCCGGCTCGACCACCGTGGTCAGACGCTGGTCGAGGCCCTGGTACTTGTAGGTGAAGCGCTCGTG
>CAYNFN010000391.1:0-10052 GCA_964396485.1 uncultured Alcaligenaceae bacterium | reverse complement strand
GGACGGCTGTGACTCGTTAGCGGTACGCCCGTTTGCGGGAACAGCCGTATAAGCGCTCCGTTTACCATGTCTGACACAGCCTCCATGCGCTCCTACCCGCCCCAAGGCTACGCCCGCCGAGTCCGGAGCGCACATAAGGAGGAGCCGACGCAGTCATCGGCCCGAATCGCCCGGTCCCTCTAAAGAGTCGAATTTTCATTGGGTTGTGCCAGGTGCGGCGCCTGCGTTGTTACGCTCCTTGTTGGGGCTTCAGCCGCATCTGCGGAGCGCGAGCGCGCAGGCAGAGCAGGTTCAGCCGGCCTTGGCCGGGGGATGCGACCCGGAGTCGCTCGCATTGCACGCCGCTCATGTGCGCTCGATGGGACACCTACGCGGTCACATCCCCAGAGGGGGCCCCTGTTCCGCGCTCCGGCGTCCCTAGCAGTCATCCGCACCTGGCGCAACGCGCGTCGTCGGACTTATGCAGAGCTTCCCTAACCACCGAACAGGCGGTTTATATCGTTATAGATTGCAAACGCCATCAAGCTGAACAGCAGAACGATTCCCAGCTGCTGGCCTATTTCCATCACCCGGTCCGATACCGGGCTGCCTTTGACGATTTCGGCGACATAATACATGAGGTGTCCGCCATCCAATAACGGCACCGGCAAAAGATTCAGCACGCCGAGGCTGATGCTGATCAGGGCCAGAAAACTGAGATAGGCGAGCCAGCCCATCTGCGCCGACTGGCCCGCATAGTCCGCGATGGTGATGGGGCCGCTCAGGTTCTTCAGCGACAGCTCGCCAATGATCATCTTGCCGAGCATCTTGAGTGTGAACAGGGATACTTCCCAGGTTCGCTCAAGCGCCTTCACCGCCGCCGCAACCGGGCCGTAACGGACTTCGGTGACCAGCCTTTTCATTTCGGCCTCGTCGACGTGCGGGGCCGCGCCGATGCGCCCCACGGTCTTGCCACCTTCGGTCTTGGCTTCTGGAGTGACGGTAACCTGTAGCGCCGTGCCCGCGCGCCTGACACGCATCGTCAGCGCGCGACCCGCCGCCGCACTGATCGCCGACACTAGCTCATCCCAGCGCGCGATCGGCCGGCCGTCCACTTCGACCACTTCGTCGCCCGGTTTCAGTCCGTCGCGCTCGCCCGCGCCGCCCGCAATAAGCCGGCCGATGACCGGCTTGAGCGGCGGTTGATAGCGGGTGATGCCGACCGACTGCAGCAAATCGCCGTCGATGTGTTCCGGACCAATTCCCGACAGGTCCAGCCGTCCGAAGTTGATGTCGCCGCGTTCGCTCTGCAGTTCGACGCGCACCGCTTGCTGGCGCAGTGCATTCTCAAGCAACACCCAGCGTACGTCCTGCCAGGTGCTGACCTGCGCCTCGCCGATGCGTCTGATCAGGTCCCCGGCGTGAAACCCGGCGTGCGCCGCCGGCGTGTCCGGCAGCGGAGCGCCGACGACCGGACGGATTCCCGGCATACCGTGAACGAACAGCAACCAGTAGAGCAGGATCGCCAGCAGGAAATTGGCGACCGGTCCGGCCAGAACGATGGCGAAACGCTTCGCCACCGGCTGCACATTGAAGGCGCGATGGCGCTCCTCCGCCGCCACCGGGCCCTCGCGTTCGTCCAGCATTTTCACGTAACCGCCGAGCGGAAACGCCGCGATCGCCCACTCGGTGCCATCGCGGCTAAGCTTGTGCTTCCACAGCGGCGTGCCGAATCCCACCGAAAAACGCAACACCTTGACGCCGCACAGCCGCGCGACCAGATAGTGGCCGAATTCGTGAAACACGATCAGCACGCCAAGCGCGACGACAAAAGCGATCAGGGTCGAGAGCAGCGACATCGGCTATTCAATGGGCAACGGTTTCAAGTTTTTGCATCGCCGTGCGGCGCCCAAGTGCATCGGCTGCCAGCACGTCTTCCAGCGACTGCACCGGGGCAACCGCCACGCGCTGCAGTACCTCTTCCACCAGCTCGGGGATGCGGTCGAACGCCAGCCTGCGCTCGAGGAAGCTTGCCACCGCAACCTCGTTCGCAGCGTTGAGCAGGATCGGCGCGCTGCCGCCCTCCTGCAACGCCCGGTACGCCAGCCTCAGGCAGGGGAAGCGGTCCAGATCCGGGCGTTCGAAGCCAAGCGAGGCGACCGCAAACAGATCAAGCGCCTCGACGCCCGGATCGATACGCTCCGGATACGCGAGCGCGTGGGCGATCGGGGTGCGCATGTCCGGATTGCCGAGTTGCGCAAGCACGGAACCGTCCACGTACTCGACCAGCGAATGCACGATGCTCTGCGGATGTATGACCACTTCGATCTGCGCCGGTTTCGCCCCGAACAGGAAACTCGCTTCGATCACTTCCAGTCCCTTGTTCATCAATGTGGCCGAGTCCACCGAGATCTTGGGGCCCATGACCCAGTTGGGATGCGCGCACGCCTGCTCGGGCGTGACCTGCGCCAACTGCCCTGGCGCCGCGCGCAGGAACGGCCCGCCCGATGCGGTAAGCCACAGGCGCCTGACACCGGCGCGGCCGAAGTCGCCATCGAATCCGCGCGGCAGCGCCTGGAAAATCGCGTTGTGCTCGCTGTCGATCGGCAGCAGCACCGCGCCGCTTGCCTGGACCGCGTCCATCAGCAGTGCGCCGGCCATGACCAGTGCCTCCTTGTTGGCGAGCAGGAGCTGCTTGCCGGCACGCGCCGCCGCCAGCGTCGAGGGCAAACCGGGAGAACCAACGATCGCCGCCATCACTGCGTCGACCTCGGGCGCCGCGGCTATGCGCGTCAGCGCAGATTCGCCCGCAAGCACTTCGCAATTCAATCCGGCTGCGCGCGTCTTGGTGCGCAGTTGCTCCGCGGCCGCGGCGTCCGCCATCGCGACATATTTCGGCCGGAACTTAAGGCATTGCGCCAGCAACCGGTCCACCTGGCGATCGGCGGATAATGCCGTTACTTCGAAACGATCGGGATAGCGTTCGACCACCGCCAGCGTGTTGGCGCCGATGCTGCCGGTGGAACCGAGGATGGCCAGGCGCTTCACGCTGACCACGCCGCCTGTATGAAGTACAGTGCGGCGAACGGTAACGCCGCGGTCAGGCTGTCGATGCGGTCGAGCACGCCGCCGTGGCCGGGGAGCAACTGGCCGCTGTCCTTGGCGCCGGCCTGGCGCTTGATCCACGACTCGAACAGGTCCCCGACGATGCCGAACGCGGTCAGCACGCACGCGAACAGCAGCACGGCGAGTCGATCGTAGCCGTTCGCGGACGGCTGCAGGATCAGGCTTGCCGCCAGCGCATAGGCGAGTACGGCGATGAAGGCGCCGATGACGCCTTCCCAGGTCTTGCCGGGGCTGATCTGCGGCGCCAGCTTGTTGCGCCCGAAACGGTGGCCCGCGAAATACGCCGCGGTATCGCCGATCCACACCACTCCGAGTACGACCAGCAGCAACCACGCCGATTGCTGCAGCCGCACCACCGCCAGCCAGGCCGGGACCAGCACGATCCAGCCCGCCACGGCAAGCAGCAGCGGATGCGATACTCGCCACTTGCTGTAAAGCCAGACCGGCACCGCGATCGCCCAGAACAGCAGCGCCAGCACGAACAACGCCGTCGCAAGATTCATTTCCAGGGCCGGGGACCGCGGACCGGCCGCAACCGCAAGCAGCAACAGGCAACTGGCCAGCACCGCGGTGACGAACAGCGCACGCGCGCCGCGCCCGTACCCGGCGAGCTTCGACCACTCAAGCGCGCCGAGCGCCGTGGGAACGCTCATCAGCAGCGCCCAGCCGGGATTGGGAAGCAGAAAAATGCAGGCTAGCAGCAGCGGCAAGATCACCGCCACGGTGAGCAGGCGCTGTTTGAGCATCGGGCGGGGCGCTGCAACGGCGGTTCCCGCCGCAGCTGGATCAGCGCGATTCCCCAACGGTTCCACGCACGGTTCCGGCCGGCGCGGACTCCGCGCCGAGTTGTTCGCTGGTGCGGCCAAACCGGCGTTCCCGACTGCGGTAGGAGTCAATGGCGCGGCCCAGCGCCTCAGCGTCGAAATCCGGCCACAACTCGTCGGTGAAGTAGAACTCGGTATAGGCCAGCTGCCACAACAGGAAGTTGCTGATGCGCTGCTCGCCGCCGGTGCGGATGAACAGATCGGGCTCGGGCGCGTAGCTCATCGACAGGTGAGGGGCAAGATGGGCCTCGCGGTACCCATTCTGCGGATTCGGCAGATCCCGAACCATGCGGTTCACCGCCTGCAGGATGTCCCAGCGCCCACCGTAGTTGGCGGCGATGGTGAGTGTGAGCCGGTCATTGCCGGCGGTCAGCTGCTCCGCATTCCTGATCAGAGTGGTCAGGCGCGGCTCGAAGCTGGACAGGTCGCCGACCACTCTGAGGCGAATGCCGTTGGCGTGGAGCTTGGTAACCTCCTGTTCGAGCGCCATCACGAACAACTCCATCAGGAACGAGACTTCGTCCTTGGGACGGCGCCAGTTCTCGCTGCTGAACGCAAACAGCGTCAGGTACTCGACGCCGCGTTCGATGCAGGTCTTGGTCACCGCGCGCACCGCCTCGAGCCCGCGACGATGACC
The DNA here is from genome assembly GCA_964396485.1 of uncultured Alcaligenaceae bacterium. Taxonomy (GTDB): domain Bacteria; phylum Pseudomonadota; class Gammaproteobacteria; order Burkholderiales; family JACQAP01; genus JACQAP01. The sequence continues at coordinate 5,486 of CAYNFN010000391.1, read as the reverse complement.
TGCCACGCGCGGCAGGAAGCGCTTCTTGGCCCAGCGGCCGTTGCCATCCATGATGATGGCGATATGGCGCGGGACAGCACGCACTTCGGGGACGGCAATGGTGGCGCTGGTAAACACGGTTAGGTCAGACCGCCATCAGGTCGGTTTCTTTGGCCGCAAGCGCCTTGTCGATCTCGGCGATGTAGCGGTCGGTGAGTTTCTGGATGTCTTCCTGTGCGCGGCGCTCGTCGTCTTCCGACACTGCTTTGCTCTTGAGCAGCTCCTTGAGAGCCGTGTTGGCGTCGCGGCGGATATTGCGCACCGCTACCCGTGCATTCTCCGCCTCACCCGTGACGACCTTGGTCAGGTCGCGGCGGCGTTCCTCGGTCAGCGCCGGCATCGGTACCCGCACTGTGTCCCCCATGTTTGCGGGGTTCAACCCCAAATCGGCCTCGCGGATCGCCTTGTCGATCACCGCAACCATTTTCTTTTCCCAGGGCGTGACGCCGATGGTGCGGGCGTCGACGAGCGACACGTTCGCCACCTGGTTGAGCGGCGTGGGATTGCCATAGTAGTCGACCTGGACGTGGTCCAGGATGCCGGTGTGGGCGCGGCCAGTGCGGATCTTGCCGAGATCGGCCTTGAGCGTATCCAGAGTCTTGTGCATCTTCTGATCCGCCGACTTCTTCACGTCTGCAATTATCATGGGCTCCCTCCTTGAGCTTCTCAGGCGTGGACCAGCGTGCCTTCGTCTTCGCCGAGCACCACCCGCTTGAGCGCGCCCGCCTTGAAGATGCTGAACACGCATATCGGCAGCTTCTGGTCGCGGCACAAGGTCAGCGCGGTGGCGTCCATTACCTTGAGCTTCTTGACGATCGCCTCGTCGAAGCTGACGCGTTGGTAACGAATCGCGTCCGGGTGCGTCTTCGGATCGTCGGTGTACACCCCGTCCACCTTGGTGGCCTTCACCACGATGTCCACGTTCATCTCCATGCCGCGCAGCGCTGCCGCCGTATCAGTCGTGAAGAACGGGTGGCCTGTGCCGGCCGCGAAGATCACCACCCGGCCTTCTTCCAGATAACGCATAGCCTTGCCGCGGATGTAGGGTTCGGCGACCTGTTCGATGTTGATCGCCGACTGCACGCGGCTTTTCAGTCCCTGGCGTCGCATCGCGTCCTGCAACGCCAACGCATTCATCACCGTGGCCAGCATCCCCATGTAATCCGCGGTGGCGCGGTCCATGCCGGCCGCGGCCGGCGCCATGCCGCGAAAGATGTTGCCGACGCCGATGACCACGCCGACCTCGACCCCGAGCTCGACCACTTCCTTGACCTCCGAAACGATGCGGTCGATGGTCTCGCGATTGACCCCGTAGGCATCGTCGCCCATCAGGGCCTCGCCCGACAGCTTGAGCAGGATTCGCTTGTAGGCTGGCTTCATCGCGCGGATCAGTTAGGCTGCGGGTCTCTTTCGTCTTCGTCTTTCTTCGCCTGACTGGCCTGGGCCATCACTTCGGCAGCGAAATCGGCTGCCTTCTTCTCGATACCCTCGCCGACGATGAAAAGTGTGAACGCATGCACTTTTGCGCCCTTCGCCGCGAGCAGCTTCTCCACCGTGGTCTTGTCGTCCTTGACGAAGGGCTGGCCCAGCAGCGTGACCTCGGCAAGATACTTCCGCACGCTGCCGTCGACGATTTTTTCGATGAGATTGGCGGGCTTGCCGGATTCCAGCGCCCGGGCCTTGGCGATCTCGCACTCGCGTGCGACCAGCTCCGCCGGGACCTGATCCCGGGACACGGAAATCGGCTTGGAAGCCGCCACGTGCATCGCCAGGTCCTTGCCGAGCGTCTCGTCGCCGCCCTCGAGGTCGACCATCACGCCGATCCTGGTGCCATGCAAATAGTGCGCGAGCCTGCCCCTGGCATTGTGAACCGCGGCCCGGCGCACGCTGATGTTCTCGCCGAGCTTCATCACCAGCGCCTGACGCGTCGCCTCGACGCTCTCGCCCGAGGCAAGCCGTGCCAATGCCAGCGCTTTGACGTCGGTGATGTTTCCGGCGGCCGCCAGTTCCGCCACCGCTTGTGCAAACCCGGCGAAGTTCTGGTCCTTGGCGACGAAGTCGGTTTCGCAGTTGACTTCGACCAGCGCCCCAAGCTTGCGGTCGCCCGACAAGTGAATGCCGATCGCGCCCTCTGCCGCGACCCGGCCGGCGACCTTGCTCGCCTTCGCGCCGCTCCTGATGCGCAGCAGGTCCTCGGCCTTGTTCATGTCACCGCCGGCCTCTTCCAGTGCCTTCTTGCATTCCATCATGCCGAGCCCGGCACGGCTGCGCAGTTCCTTGACCATGCTTGCGGTGATCTCCGCCATTCTCAATTGCTCCTGGTTCTTCGTTGCGCGTCTGGCGCGCGGTTTATCAGTCTTCGGCTAAAAAAAAAGGGCACATGCCCTTTTTTTCCGACTGCCCGGGTCAAGCCGGCGCCTGTTCTTCCGAACTGTCCACCTCGACGAATTCGTCGCTGACGATTTGCTGGACGATCTGGCTGCGGCCCTCGAGGATCGCATCTGCAATGCCACGCACGTACAGGCGCACCGCGCCGCTGGCATCGTCGTTGCCCGGAATCACGTAGTCCACGCCGTCGGGGGAATGGTTGGTGTCCACCACCCCCACCACCGGGATACCGAGCTTGCTGGCTTCGGTGACCGCGCCCTTCTGGTAACCCACGTCCACCACGAACAGCGCGTCCGGCAATCCGTTCATTTCCTTGATGCCGCCGAGGCTACGATCGAGCTTGACCATCTCGCGCTGGAAATTGAGCTGTTCTTTCTTCGACAGTTTCTCTAGGGAGCCGTCCTGCACCATCTGCTCCATGTCGCGCAGGCGCTTGACCGACTGCTTCACGGTCTTGAAATTGGTGAGCATGCCGCCCAGCCAGCGATGATCGACGAAGGGCGTGCCGGCGCGCAGCGCTTCCTCTCGGATGATCTCGCGCGCCTGGCGCTTGGTGCCGACGAACAGGATGCTGCCCTTGTTCGAGGCCAGCTGGCGCACGAACTTCACCGCATCCTGGTACATCGCCAGGGTCTTCTCGAGGTTGATGATGTGGATCTTGTTGCGATGGCCGAAGATATACGGGGCCATCTTGGGATTCCAGTAACGGGTTTGGTGCCCGAAGTGAACTCCGGCTTCGAGCATCTCACGCATGGTGACCGACATGAACTTCTCCTGATAAGGGTTGAGCCTCCGCTCGCCGGAACCCGATAGTCGGGCACCCTTTCAATCCGGCATAGCCGGATTTTTTATCGTTCAGTCCGGCATGACCGGGCGTGAACTGGCAAGCGTGCGAATTGCCCCGATCAAAACGGCCGGAGCTAACAAAAAATTATATCAGCGCGAGCCCGACTGTCTCAAGCATTTTTATGCGCACTCAAGGGTTTACCGGCCCGCCAGGGGCGACATGGCGCTGCCGCCGCGCTTCGTACAGGCAGATGCCCGCCGCCACCGACACGTTCAGGCTTTCCACCTGGCCCAGCATCGGGATCGCAATCAATTCGTCGCAGGTCTCGCGCGTAAGCCGTCGCAATCCTTCTCCCTCGGCGCCGAGCACCAGCGCCAGCGCACCGGAAAGCCTGGCTTCGAACAGTGTGGTGGCGCCGGTTTCGGCCGCGCCGAGCACCCATATTCCTTTATCTTTCAGGTCTCTGAGCGCACGTGCCAGATTGGTGACGACGATGAAGGGCACGCTTTCCGCTGCTCCTGAAGCGACCCTGTGCACCGTCGCGCTGAGGCCGACAGCCCGGTCCTTGGGTGCAATCACCGCGTGCACCCCCATTGCGTCCGCGACCCGCAGGCAGGCACCCAGGTTGTGCGGGTCCTGCACCCCGTCCAGCACCAGCAGCAAGGGCGGCTCGGCCGTGCCTTCCAGCACCTCTTCCAGCGAACCGGCCGGGGCCGCCTCCTCGACAAAGGCGACCACGCCCTGGTGCCGCGAGCCTTTCGCCAGCCCGTCGAGGCGCGCTGCGTCGGCATGGTGAACGGGCACGCTGCCGGCCCGGGCCAGGTCCGTCACCCTGCGGGCACGCGGATCATTCCGGCCGGGATCCAGAAACACCTCGAACACCGCCTCCGGCCGGCGTCTGAGCGCCGCGGTGACCGCGTGCAGCCCGTGGATCACCCGCCTGTCGCTCATTTGCCCTTCGACTTCGACTCATCGAGCACGAAGTCGATTTTGCTGGTCTCGAGATCCACCCGCACCAGCTTGACGGGCACCCGGTCGCCGAGCCGGAAGCGCCTGCCGGTGCGCTCTCCCAGCAGCTGATGCTTGGCGGCGTCGTAATGGAAATAATCCGACCCCAGTTCGGAAATGTGCACCAGGCCCTCGACGTACACCTGGTCGAGCGCCACGAACACGCCGAAGCTGGTCACGCCGCTGACGGTGCCGGTGAAGCGCTCGCCGATGCGATCCTGCATGTAATAGCATTTGAGCCAGGCCTCGACGTCGCGGGTGGCCTCGTCGGCACGGCGTTCCGTCTCGGAACAATGCACGCCGATCTCGTGCCAGTCGCCCGTGTCGTAACGCTTGCCTTCCAGCACTGCTTTTATGGAACGGTGGATGAGCAGGTCGGGACAGCGGCGGATCGGCGAAGTGAAATGGGTATAGGCCTCGTAGGCCAACCCGAAATGGCCGACGTTGTCCGGGCTGTACACCGCCTGGCGCAGCGAGCGCAGCATCACCGTCTGCAGCAGCTGCACGTCCGGGCGGGTCTTGATTTTTTCCAGCAGGCGCGCGTAGTCCTTGGCATGAGGCTGGTCGCCGCCGGTGAGCTGCAGCCCGAACTCGCGCAGAAACTCGCGCAGCGCCGCCAGCTTTTCCGGGGTCGGGCCTTCGTGCACGCGGTACAGCGCCGGATGGTCGTGGCCGGACAGGAAATCGGAGGCGCAGACGTTTGCGGCCAGCATGCATTCCTCGATCAAGCGCTGGGCATCGTTGCGTTGGGTGGGGACGATACGTTCGATCTTGCCCTGGTCGTCGAAGAACATCTGGGTCTCGACGGTTTCGAAGTCGATCGCGCCTCGCAATGCGCGCGCCTTGGTGAGGCTCTGGTATAGCGCGTACAACGACTGCAGTTGGGGAACCAGTTGGCGCAGCTCGCGCGCGGCCTCGCCGTGCGGATTCTCGAGCACTTGCGCGACCCGGGTGTAGGTGAGCCGCGCCCGTGAATGCATCAGCGCCGGATAGAAGCGATAGGCCGTAATGTCGCCGCGCGCAGAGATGTCCATTTCGCACACCATGCACAGGCGGTCGACCTTCGGCATCAGCGAACACAGCCCGTTCGACAGTACCTCGGGCAGCATCGGGATGACACGCCGCGGGAAGTACACCGAGTTTCCGCGCAGGCGCGCTTCGAGGTCGATCGCATCGCCGTGGTGAACGTAGTGGCTGACGTCGGCAATGGCCACCCACAGCTTGAAGCCTTTGCCGTGCCGCTCGCCATAGACCGCGTCGTCGA
>CAYNFN010000390.1:0-2694 GCA_964396485.1 uncultured Alcaligenaceae bacterium | reverse complement strand
CCCACCGCGATCCGCATCGCCGAAGCGCTGGAGCAGTTCGATCCGTTCTGGTACGAAGACCCGATCACGATGAATAACATTGACGCGGTTGCTGACTACGCCCACCGCACCAATGTCTGGGTCACCGCCTCGGAAACGCTGGGCACGCGCTGGGGCTTCCGCGAGTTGTTCGAGAAGCAGGCGGTTTCGGTATGCATGCTGGACGTGGGCTGGACCGGAGGATTGTCCGAGGCGAAGAAAATCGCGACCATGGCGGAAGCCTACGCGTTGCCGGTCGCTCCGCACGACTGCACCGGGCCTATCCTGCTTACCGCTTCGGTGCACCTGTCGCTGAACTGCCCGAATACGCTGGTACAGGAAATTGTGCGGGCGTTCTACTATGACTGGTACGGCAATCTGGTCACCCAGTTGCCGCCGGTGAGGGACGGCTACATCAGCGCGCCCAAGGGTCCGGGGCTGGGCACCAAATTGCAGACTTCGGTGCTGAAACGCAAGGACGTCACGCGGCGGATTTCGAAGCTCGGAAAATAAAACACCAACACCATACTCACCACGGAGGACACGGAGGACACGGAGGAAAACCGAAAACGAGGGAAAGGCGTGTGGGAGTAAAAGCAGGCATGGTGCCGGAGTGACCACCGCTACAAGATTTTAACTCTCGAATGTTTTTTTGTACTTTCCCTTCCTCAGTGTCCTCCGTGTCCTCCGTGGTGAACGCATTTGACTTTGATGGTTGAAGGAACAAGGATTCAGAATATGGCAAATACCGACCCGCGAGTCCTCGTACTCGCCCCCGGGGACAACGTGGCTATCGCCAAGTCGGACATCGCTTCGGGCACGACGTTGACGGTGATGGGTCAGACCGTAACGCTCAAGGCTCGCGTCGAAGTCGGCCACAAGTTCGCGTTCAAGAAGGTCGCCAAAGGCGAAAAGCTGGTGAAGTACGGCGCGCCGATCGGCGTGGCGACCCAGGACATCGCGCCGGGCGATTACATGCACATCCAAAACGTCACCAGCGATTACATCCCCACCTACACCCTCGACGAGGGTCACGAATTCTTCAAGGAGGCGCATTAATCATGCTCAACGCCTATCTCCGCCCGGACGGCCGCAAGGGCATCCGCAATACCATCGTGGTGGCCTACCTGGTCGAATGCGCGCACCACGTGTCGCGCGAGATCGTGTTCCCGTATCGCGAGCAGGGCGTGCACCTGATCGGCTTCCCGGGCTGCTTTCCCAACGTGTATTCGCACAAGATGATGGAGCGCCTTTGCACACACCCGAACGTCGGCGCCGCGCTGCTGGTGTCGCTGGGCTGCGAAGGCTTCAACAAGGGCAAGCTGCAGGAGACCATCCGCAAGTCGGACCGCCCGGTGAAACTGATCGAAATCCAAGGCACCGGCGGCACCCGCAAGACCATCGCCGAAGGCAAGGCCTGGATAGAACAGACGCTGAAACAGCTCGAAGACACGCCGCGCACGCCGATGACTGTGGATGAACTGGTCGTCGGCACCATCTGCGGCGGCTCGGATGCCACCAGCGGGCTCACCGCGAATCCGGCGATGGGCCGTGCTTTCGATTTTCTGGTGGAGAAGAACGCGACCTGCATTTTCGAGGAGACCGGCGAACTGATCGGCATGGAGCACTGGATGGCGACGCGTGCCGAGAATCCCGAGTTGGGCGAGGAGATCGTCAAAACCGTAGCCAAGGCGGCGAAGTACTACGCGGCTTACGGCCACGCCAGCATCGGCCCGGGCAACGCCGACGGCGGACTCACCACCATCGAGGAAAAATCACTTGGTGCCTATGCGAAATCCGGACAATCGGTGATCTCGGGAATCATCAAGCCGGGAGACGTGCCGATCCGCGGCGGGCTTTATCTTCTGGACGTGGTGCCGGACGGCGAGCCGCGTTTCGGCTTCCCGAACATCAACGACAACGCGGAGATCGCCGAACTAATCGCCTGCGGCAGCCACGTGATCCTGTTTTCCACCGGGCGCGGCTCGGTGGTGGGCTCGGCGATCTCGCCGGTGATTAAGGTTTGTGCCAATCCGCATACCTACAAGCGAATGTCCGACGACATGGACGTGGACGCGGGGCGGATACTGGAAGGTTTCGCCACGCTCGATGAGGTCGGCCGGGAAATTTACGACCTGATCATGCGCATTTCCAACGGCGAACAGACCAAGTCGGAAGACCTCGGCCACCAGGAGTTCATTCTTACCTACAAGAGTTTCGACCCTATCGGCCCGGCTTGTTTCCCTTCGGCGGCCTAAAGCATCTACACCCAACGCAGATACCCTACGTGCGTAGCACGTCGGAGTACCCTTTTAGGCGCAGAGGATTCGTTTCAATACCCCCTTGAGGGGTACGCAAAGGGCGCAGAGGAAAGCGAACCCCGCAATGGAATATTCATGGATAGCCGACTGCCGCTGCAATTCGGGTCGGACCAGCACACCTCATTGATTCGGCGAGAGAAGAACGTGATATAGGGGCGAGTTTAGTGCTTAGAAGCACTTTTTCCGGGGCAAAACGTACGATCATTAACCCGGGTCGGGCCGGCGCAGTGAGTTGGGTCGACGAAATGGTGGGTCACGGGGATCAGGCTGACCCAACTACCCACGACTCCCTTTCGGAAGCAATGTGTGTGGAACTTCCCGGCGCTTGCGCCTGTGTCATGCCGCAATCCTCTGC
>CAYNFN010000389.1:0-25560 GCA_964396485.1 uncultured Alcaligenaceae bacterium | reverse complement strand
CGAGGTGCCGAGTTCGAGGGTCTGCAGATCCACCTCGATGAACTCCGGCAAGGCGTCGGGCAGGCAGGTGATGTCGATTTCGTTCATCACGTGGCTGACGATACCGCCCCCGGTCTTGACCCCCGGGGCGATGTCGGCGTTGATGAAGTGCAACGGCACCTTCATGTGAATCTTCTTGTTGGCCGAAACCCGCTGGAAATCGACATGCAACACCTGTTGCTTCCACGGATGCATCTGCACGTCGCGCAACAGTACGCGGTCCTTCTTGCCGTCCAGGTTCATGCCCAGAATCGAGGCGTGGAAGGCCTCCTGCTTGAGCTGGTGGAACAGCGAATTGTGGTCCAGCTCGATGTTCTGCACCGGTTGCTCGCCTCCATAGACGATTCCCGGCACCTTGCCCGTTCTGCGCAGACGGCGGCTCGCACCCGTTCCTTGCAGCGAGCGGGACATCGCATTGATTTCGATCTTTGCCATGTTGCTCTCCTGAAGTTGACGCCATCCGCGACCAGATGGCGCGTTAAAAAACCCCAAATTCCAAAACCCTCACCGCAAAGGCGCAAAGACGCAAAGGAAACGCAAAGAAAAACTAGACTGGGCAAAAATCTGATTGGCGCAGAGAGGGACATTGAGGCGTACGGACCATTCATCAACGAAAAGTCCAGACCTCATGTTCTTTCCCCCATTCATGTTTTTCTTGATTTACTTTGCGTTTCCTTTGCGTCTTTGCGCCTTTGCGGTGAAAAGAGTTTCAAATTACTCCATGAACAGCGAGGACACCGAGTCCTCGTTGCTGATTCGCAGCATCGTCTCGGCCAGCAGCGCGGCGATGCTCAACTGGCGGATGCGTTTGCAGCGCCTCGCGTCCTCGCGCAACGGGATGGTATCGGTCACCACCACCTCGTCCAGAACCGAATCCTCGATGCGCTCAATCGCCTTGCCCGACAATACCGGGTGGGTACAGTAAGCCAGCACCTTCACCGCACCCGCCTCTTTCAGCGCCAACGCCGCTTCACACAGCGTATTCGCGGTGTCCACCATGTCGTCCATGATGACGCAGGTGCGGTCCGCCACGTCGCCGATGATGTTCATCACCGTCGCCACGTTGGGGCGCGGACGACGCTTGTCGATGATGGCAAGGTCTGATTCCAGCCGTTTTGCCAGCGCACGGGCGCGCACCACGCCGCCAACATCGGGCGAAACGACCACCAGATCCTGATGGCCGAGCTTCCAGATGTCGCCCAGCAGAATCGGCGCCGAGTAGACGTTGTCCACGGGGATGTCGAAAAACCCCTGGATCTGGTCCGCATGCAGATCCATCGTCAGCAGCCGGTCCACACCCACCACCACCAGCATGTTGGCCACCACCTTGGCGCTGATCGCCACCCGCGCCGAGCGCGGGCGCCGGTCCTGGCGCGAGTAGCCCAGGTAGGGAATCGCCGCGGTGATGCGCCCGGCCGAGGAGCGCTTCAGCGCATCCACCATCAGCATGACTTCCATCAGGCTGTCGTTGGTCGGCGTGCAGGTCGACTGCAGCACGAATACGTCCTTGCCGCGCACGTTTTCCAGCAGCTCCACCATGACTTCGCCGTCGCTGAAGCGGCCTACGGTGGCGCGTCCGAGCGGGATGTTGAGGTGTTTGACCACGTCTTCGGCAAGCTTGCGATTCGCGTTGCCGGTAAACACCATCAGGCTGTCGTAGGCCATTCTAGAGACCTGAAACTGGAAACTGGAGACTAGAGAAAAACAAACCCTCACGGCGGCAAAACAACATCCACCGCAAATACTCCCGCGGCTGGCGCTTTCTAGTCTCTAGTCTCAAGCGACTAGTCTCCAGACTGGCTGGGGAGGTAGGGATCGAACCTACGAATGCCGGAATCAAAATCCGGTGCCTTACCACTTGGCGACTCCCCAAGAATCTAATTTCCCTCCGACCACAGAGGGTGCCGGTCCAGACCGCGCGCCACGAATCCCCGCATGTCTGGCGGCAGCGCCGACAGAACCCGCTGAGCTTGCGCCTCGGTTTCGAACCCGCAAAACACGCAGGCCCCGGATCCGGTCATGCGGGCGTCGCCGTACTGGCGCAACCACTCGAGATGACGGGCCACTTGCGAATAGCGCCGGCACACCACCGGCTCGAGATCATTGCGACCCTGGCCGACCGAAAAGGCGGCTATTGTGATTGCATTCGTATTACGTGTCAATTCAGGTGCGGAGAAGATTTCCGCAGTGGAAACAGCCGCTTCCGGTACCAGAACCAGGTACCACGCAGGCGGCAGCTGGAGCGGCGCGAGGCGCTCGCCGACCCCTTCGGCAAAAGCGCTGCGCCCAAACACGAACACCGGAACGTCGGCGCCCAGTTCCAGCGCCAGCTCCTGAAGTTGCGCGCGCGCGAGCCCGGTTTGCCACAAGCGATTCAACACGATGAGCGTGGTCGCGGCATCGGAGCTGCCGCCGCCCAGGCCGCCTCCCACGGGCAGCCTCTTGACCAGCTCGATATCCACGCCGAGGCGGGATCTGGCGCGGTCCTTGAGCAGCCGTGCCGCACGCACGCACAGGTCGGCCTCGGCGGGCACGCCTGCAAGCACGGTGACTCTGCGCACCACGCCGTCGTCCCGCACCGAGAAGCCCAGTTCGTCGCCGTAGTCGATCAAGCGGAACGCGGTCTGCAGCAGGTGATAGCCGTCTGCGCGCCGGCCGATGACGTGCAGGAACAAATTGAGCTTGGCCGGCGCAGCAAACCGCGCCGCGGCGGTACCCGCCGCACCAGACTTTGCGGCGAGGTTCATTCGGTCAGGTCCCAGCGGTCGATGATCAGCCGCAGGCTGAGACGGTCGTACGCGAGCGCCATGCGCGCCGGCAGCGCGCTGTCTCCAGTGTAGGCAAGAAAGCTGATGCGCCAATCGTTCTGCGTGAGTCTGGTCAGCCGGCCGCGCGCGTCGCGCTGCTCGGCCTGCACCGGAAGCACCGGCTCGGCACGTCCGACCACCCAGTGCCGCAGGCCTTCGAGCGGCAGGTCCCAGCCCAATACCTCGCGGGTCAGCGCCTGCACGTCGCCGGAGCGATACACCTTTTTGTCCCCGGTCGTCAGCATCGCCCCGGACGCATCGGCTTCGATTTCAGCGATCACCGAGCCGACCGGGGACAGCAGGCGCAGCCGATCGCCGGCAGCCGCATGCCGCCAGCTCAACTTGGCCGAGTAGCCGCGTTGTTCCAGCTTGACCGCGACGCGGCCGGTGAGGGAGAACGTGTCGATGCCGGCATTGGAGGCCGGCAGCGCCTGCGGCGCGCGCGGGGCCGCGCAGCCCGCCACCACGGCAAGGACGATACCGGTCGCGAAAAGACGAAAGCGAAGAGGCACCGATGCGCCTCAGGGCAGGAATTTCTTGATGACCTTCTGCAGCTCTTCGTTGCCGGGGTTGTCGCGCAGCGAGTCGCGCCAGACTTTTTCGGCCTCGCTCTTGTCGCCTTTCACCCATAGTACTTCACCCAGGTGCGCGGCGATCTCGGGGTCGGGACGCTGGACGAACGCACGCTGCAGGTATTGCAGTCCTTCGGCATGATTGCCGAGGCGGTATTGCACCCAGCCCATGCTGTCGAGAATGAACGGGTCCTCGGGCGAAAGTTTGAGCGCCTTCTCGATGTAGTCGCGCGCCTCCGTGAGCCGATCGGTGCGGTCCGCCAGCGTGTAGCCGAGCGCGTTGTAGGCCTGCGCGTGGTCCGGCTTTAGCGCGATCAGCCGCCGCAGGCTGGTCTCCACCACGTCGATGCGGTCGAGCTTCTCCGCCGCCATGGCGATGTCGTAGAGCAGATCCGGATTGTCCGCATCGGCATCGAGCGCGGTCTTGAGTATGTCGAACGATTCCCTGTAGGCTTTCGCTTCGCGCAGCAGTTGCGCCTCGGCCTGCACGATCTGCACGCGCTGCGCCTCATTCTGCAGCTGCAGTCCCTGCAGATAGGCGCGTGCTTCGGCCACGCGGTCCTGCCGCGCCAGCATGAACGCGTAGCGCGCATGCGCCATCACGAACTGCTCTCCGCCTTCGACCGCGAGGTACCATCGGGCCGCCTCGTCGAAGCGCTTGCGCTCCTCGTTGATCTGCCCGAGGTGGAAACGCACGCTGTCGGGGTCCTTGTAGTTCAGTTCCAGCACCCGCTTCAACTGCATTTCGGCGGCGTCCAGGTCGTTGATCTGCACCGACAGCAGCGCCACCGTCACCGCAACGTCGGGATTCTGCGGATTGTCGTCGAGCAGTCGCTGGAACTGGGAGCGCGCCTCGGGGAACTTCTTCTCGCCGATCAGCTGGCGGGCGTAATTCAGGCGTACTTCCTGCGCATTCGGATTGGCAGCCAGGAAACCCTTCATGTAGTCGAGCGACTTGGCGCGCGACTCGCTGGTCAGCGCCTGCGCCTGGAACAGCGCCGCCGCTTCCCAGTCCGGCCTGATGCGCAATGCTTCGCGGATTTCCGCCAACGCCGCATCATATTTATTGGCCGCCAGCGACGCCTGCGCCAACGCGAAGTGTGCCTCGGGCAACTGCCGATACGGCTTGACCAGATCTTTCACCAGTGCCAGCACGGCGTTCTTGTCGGGGTGCTTGGCCAGCAAAGCGTGCAACTGCGTCAGCGACGACCCGACGTTGGCGCCCTCGCCGGCGAGAATTTCCTGAAGCAGCGGCGTGGCCGCCTGCAGGTTATTGGTGGTGACGAACAATGTCACCAGCGTCTGCCGCGCCGCGGTCGAACCCTTCTCTGCGGCCAGCCAGATCTTGGCGGCTTCCAGCGCCATCTCGGTCTGCCGTCCGTACAAGGCCAGTTCGGTGGCGCGCCGGGCAATGCGCGGGTCGCGCGTGGACCTGGCCATCTCTAGATAGGCTTGCACCGCAACCTGGTAGCTGCCGCGCTGAGCTGCAATCTCGGCCAGCAGAAACTTGTAGAGCAGATTCGAATCCAAATCGCGACCGGGCAGGTCGGCCGGAGACAGCGATTGCGTTCCGAAGACGCGCCGGGCGCGTTCTTCAAAGCTGTCCTCCGGACCAGATCCTTCACTAGGGTCTGTGGCCTGCGCCGACCAGTCCATGGACGCCTCGGAAGTCATCACGCCGTCCGCGGCAAACGCAGGCGAGCCGGCGCGCGCTCCCGGCTGGGCGCAGGCGCTCAGCGTCAGGCAGGACGCGGTCAACAACGGGGCGAGACAGGAAAGCAATGACGGCATGGAGTGGTTGGGGCCGTGAGATGGAACAAATGCGCGTAACTGAACTTTATAGGGCATGGCCGCGCGAAGTTCTTCAACCCGGACCACAGTTTAGGTATATTTGGCGGCCATCACAAGGGACCCCGACCCGTCCGCCGGCATCTGTTGCGGCGTTGTCGCCCGGATTCAGAAGGCGCTGAAAACAAAAGGGGTTGCAACAGCAAAGGCATAAATTTCCAAAATTTCCAGACAAGGCGAGGACATGACCACCACGGCAAGCTCTGAATTGACCGTTTCCGCGCAGGCACTGACGCGCGCCTACGGCGCCCATCGCGCGGTGCGCGACGTGTCGCTGGAACTCAGGCGCGGCGAAGTGCTGGGCCTGCTCGGGCCCAACGGCGCCGGCAAGACCACCACCATGCAGATGCTCACCGGCACTCTCGCGCCGACCAGCGGCGCAGTGTACATCTGCGGCATCGACCTGATCGACATGCCCACCCAGGCGAAATCGCGCATCGGCTATCTGCCCGAAGTGCCGCCGTTGTATCGTGAACTCAAGGTGGATGAGTACCTGCGCCTGGCAGGGCGCCTGCACAAACTCAAAAAAAGCGCCCTGAAACCGGCGGTGGAGCGCGCCAAGAATCGCTGCGGGCTCGCGGACATGGGCAAGCGGCTGATCGGCTCGCTGTCGAAGGGCTACCAGCAGCGCGTCGGCATCGCCCAGGCGATCATCCACGAACCCGACGTAATTATTCTCGACGAGCCCACCATCGGCCTGGACCCGAACCAGATTCGCGAGATCCGCGCGCTGATACGCGACCTCGGGCGCGATCACAGCGTCATCCTGTCCACCCACATCCTGCCCGAAGTGGAAGCGGTGTGCGACCGGGTGCAGATCCTGCACCGCGGTGAAGTGGTGTTCTACGACAGCATCGCCGGACTCAAGCAGTTCCGCGGCGGCCAGGCCCTGCAAATCGGCCTGCGCAATCCACCGCCGCTTGCAGAGATCGCCGGCGCGGCCGTCGATGCCGAAGTCGATGCCATCAATGCCAACCTTTTCCGGGTGCGCCCGCGCAGCGGCATCGATCCCACCGACACCCTGGTGCGGGCCGCTGTCGAGCGCAACTGGGGCCTTTATCAGCTGCAACCGGCGCTGGCGAGCCTGGAAGAGGTGTTCGCCCAATTGACCCAGAGCGAAGACGATCAAAGTGAAGGGGCGTCCGCATGATCTGGACCGTCATTACCAAGGAACTTAGAACGCTGTTCGCCTCGCCGCTGGCGTGGGTGGTGTTGGCGTTCCTGCAAATCATCCTGGCGTGGATCTTTCTCACCCGTGTGGACTACTTCCTGACCATTCAGGCGCAGCTCGCGCGCGTGCCCAATGCACCCGGGCTCACTGAAATCGTGGTGGTGCCGATGTCCGGCATCGCCTCGATCGTGCTGCTGATGTCGGTGCCGCTGTTGACCATGCGGCTGGTGGCCGAAGAGCGCCGCAACCAGACCATGGCCATGCTCATGTCTGCGCCGATATCGATGACGCAAATCGTTCTTGGCAAGTTCCTCGCCACGCTGGCCTTCCTCGCCATCGTCGGCGGCCTGATTGCGCTGATGGGACTGTCGTTGCTGGCGGGCGGCAAACTTGACTTGGGACTGATCGCCACCAATCTGCTCGGCCTGCTGCTGCTGACCGGAAGCTTCGCCGCGATCGGCCTGTTCGTATCCTGCCTCACCACCCACCCGGTGGTGGCGGCCATCGGCACGCTGGCAGCGTTTCTGGTGCTGTGGCTGGCGAACATCGCCGCCTCCGACCCGGACAGCCCGCTGCACCTGCTGTCGCTGCTGAAGCATTTCGAGAACTTCATGAACGGTTCGATCGCAGTCACGGATCTGATCTACTTCGCGCTGCTGACCGCAACTTTTCTCATCCTTTCGATCCGGCGTCTCGATGCCGATCGCCTGCGCGCATGAAACTGAATCGCAAACTGAGACTGCAACTGCTGCTCCAGAACGGCCTGTTCGTCGTGCTGCTGCTCGGGCTGGCAGCCGCCATCGCCTGGGTTACCCGGGACGTCAAGATTCAGTGGGATCTGACGCAAAGCCAACGCAACACCTTGTCGCAGGCTTCCGCCGAGGTGCTCAAGCAGATGGCCGGACCGATCAGCGTCACCGCCTACGCCACGGCGCAGGACACCGAGGGCGACGTCCGCAAGACGGTACAGACTTTCCTCGCCCCGTATCAGCGCGCCAAGAAGGACTTCATGCTGGCATTGGTCGATCCGCGCGAGCAGCCGCAGAAAGCGCAGGCGGCGGGGGTGCGCATGAACGGCGAGCTGGTGATCGAGTACAACGGTAGAAACGAACACCTCACCAACCTCACCGAGCAGGAACTCACCAATTTGCTGGTCAGGCTGGCGCGCTCTTCGGTGCGCCAGCTGATGTCCCTGGACGGGCACGGCGAGCGCAAGTTCGACGGCCGCGGCAATCACGATCTGGGCGAGTTCGGCAATCAGCTTACCGCCAAGGGTTTCAAGACCGCGGCGCTGAACCTGGCGCAGGCGCAGGATGTTCCGGAAAATATCAGTATGCTGATCATCGCCGGAGCGAGCGTGGACCTGCTGCCCGGCGAAGTGGGCAAGATCAGGCGCTGGGTGGAGAAGGGCGGCAATCTGCTGTGGCTGATCGACAACGACTCGCTGCGCGGACTGCAGGCACTCGCCGACGAACTGGGCCTGGACCTGATTTCCGGCACAGTGGTGGACCCTCGCGCTGGCGGCCTGAAACTGCCGGCGGCGTTCGCGCTGGCCTCGAGCTACGGTCCGCATCGCATCACCGAGAATTCCTCGATCACCAGCGTGTTTCCGTACGCGCGCCGCATCGCGGCCAACGAGGGAACGAAGTGGCATTTCCAGCCGCTGGTGGAAGCGGCGCAGGGCGGCTGGCTGGAGACCGGCGGCATCAATGACAAAGTCGCGTTCGACCGCAACCGCGACATGCATGGCCCGATCGTGATCGCGGCCGCGCTGGAGCGCGACCTTGGCAGCCGCAAGCAACGCGTCGTGGTTGCCGGCACCGGCCATTTCCTGTCGAACCAGTATGTCGGGTTGCTCGGCAACCTCGACCTGGGCGTAAACATGGTCAACTGGCTGGCGGGGGACGAGGCGCTGATCACGGTTCAGCCGCGCACCCGTTCGGATCTTTCGCTGGAATTGTCGCGCACCGGCCTGGCGCTGATCGGCATCGGTTTCCTGGTGGTCTTGCCGCTGGCCTTCCTGGTCGCTGGCGGCGTGATCTGGTGGCGCCGCCGCAAGGCATGAAATCCAAAGTCCTTCTAAACCTGGTGCTGGTCCTGTTGCTGACAGGTCTGGCGCTGTATGCCTTCTACCGCCCCAAGGAACAGTCCGATCCGGGAACAAGACTTACGCAGCTGAAGCGCGACGACATCAACCGCATCACCGTGGAACGCCGCGGCAGCCCCACCATCCAGCTGCAAAAACGCGACGGCGGCTGGCGCATCAGCGCGCCGCTGCAAACCCGCGCCGATCCGATCCAGGTGGATCGGCTGACCGACATTACCACGGCCACCGCCAAGCACAAATTGCCGCCCGGCGATCCCGGCCGCTACCAGCTCGACCCGCCGCAAGTGAAGCTCACGCTCAACGATGAGGCCTTTGCCTTCGGCCGCGTCAATGACGTCACTTACGAACAGTATGTCGCGACCGCGGGAGCGGTCTATCTGGTGGCACCTTTTTACGGCTACGGCATGCCCACCGGGGTCACCAAGCTGGTGAGCCGCAAACTGCTCGACGACGCGGAAGTGCCAGTCGCCTTCGACTTCGGACGCTACCGCATCGTCAGGGATGACCGGGGCACCTGGAACATCGAAGGTGCGTATCCGGCACAACAGCGCAAACCGTTGTCGCAGGATGATTTCAACCGCTGGGCCGACGAGTGGCGTTTCACCTCCAGTCTTGGCGCTGAGCCGCGCCGCAGGACGCGCGGCAAGGACCGCCTGGTCGTGCAGTTCAAGGATGGGAAGAAGGTCCCCATGGAAATAGTGCAGAAACAGCCGGAGTTCCTGCTGGTGCGCAGCGACGAAAACATGCAGTACCGCTTCGGCGCCGAAGTCGGCAGACGACTGCTCGACCCCCACGTGGTGACCGGGAAGTAACCGCGACACGTGCCCGAACTGCCCGAGGTAGAGATCACCCGCCGGGGACTGGTCCCCCACCTGGTCGGCAGGCGTGTGGAAACGGTGGTGGTGCGCAACCGCAATCTGCGCTGGCCGATTGCGCGCAATCTCGGTGCGCACATCAGCGGTTGCACCGTGCGCACGGTGGAGCGCCGCGCCAAGTATCTGCTGATCGGCTGCGGCATCGGCTGGCTGATTGTGCACCTGGGAATGTCGGGCAGCCTGCGAGTGCTGCCGCGCGTAACCCCCGCAGGGAAGCACGATCACTTCGACCTGGTGCTCGACTCCGGAATGATCGTGCGGCTCACAGACCCGCGCCGTTTTGGCGCGGTGTTATGGGCAGCGCAGGATCCGTATTCCCACCCCTTGCTGGCCGATCTAGCGCCGGAACCGCTCGGCGCCGAGTTCGATGCCGGCTGGCTGCACGCCAGCACCCGCGGCCGCCGCGCCGCAATCAAGACGGTACTCATGGATAGCCATACCGTGGTGGGCGTTGGCAACATTTACGCCAGCGAGTCGCTGTTCCGCGCCGGCATCAACCCGAAGACCGCGGCCGGCAAAGTTTCTCGTGAACGCTGCGATCGTCTGGTGCGAGCGATACGGGATACGCTCAGCGCGGCCATCGACGCCGGCGGCAGCACTCTGCGCGACTTTGTCGGCTCCGATGGCAACCCCGGTTATTTCCAGCAGAATTATTACGCCTACGGCAGAAGCGGCCAGCCCTGCCGCGTGTGCGGCAAGGCCATCCGGCTGTTGCGCCAGCGACAGCGCGCGACCTTTTATTGCCCGCAGTGCCAGCGCTAACGCCCCGCGGGGCCTTCTGATTCAACTTGTGTTCGCTGGCAATGGCTTACTTTTCCTTGACTAGCCAGGAAAACATCCCGAGAATCACCCAGTATCGAAGTGCGAAACCGGGCTCACAATCCCGGATTCGAGGCCGTTGTCGCGCCTCCAGCAGTTTGGCACTAAGAGTGGATCAGGTACGGTAAGTCGCCCGCCTGCCGGTGTTAATCCAAAGTAACGACCCAACGGCGACATCGCAGTTTCTTGGGGAAGAACGAAAAACTTTGAGAGGAAAATCATTATGAACAGCAACAAGACTCGCTTTGCGCGCGCAGCGCTGGCGACGGCATTTTCGGCGGGGCTGCTTTGCGCCGGAAGTTCCTTCGCCGCGGATGTCGACGGCAACCGCGTGTTGAACGCGGACAAAGAACTCGAAAAAGGCAACTGGCTCACGTATCACGGCTCTTACAAATCCTGGCACTACAGTCCGCTGGAACAGATCAACACCAAGAACGTCGGCAAGCTTACGGAAGCCTGGTCGCATACGGCTTCGCGCGCCAATCGCGGCCTGCAAGGCTTCCCGCTGGCCATCGACGGCGTGCTCTATTACTCCAGCCCGTACAACCAGATTTATGCGCTGGACGGCGCCTCCGGCAAGATCCTGTGGACTTACAAGCAAAAGCTGAACGAGGACCTGGTGGCACGGCAAACCCACTCGCCCTATAACCGCGGTATTGCCGCCGGCTACGGCAATATCTTCATCGGCACCCTCGATGGCAAGTTGGCTGCGGTCAACATGCAGACCGGCAAGCTCAGCTGGGAAACCAAGCTGCTTGACTCGGAGAAGCTGACGGTCGGCTTCACCGGCGCACCGCTGCTGGTCAAGGACAAGATCATCATCGGTTCGCAGGGCGGCGAATGGCCCTACCGCGGCCCGATCTTCGGGGTGAACGCCAAGACCGGCGAAAAGGTCTGGGAGTTCTTCACCGTGGGCGGCAACGATGGCACCGCGAGCGACCGGCGCGACACCTGGCTTAACGACTCCTGGAAGGTCGGCGGCGGCGGCGGCTGGATGGCTGGCGCCTATGATCCCGAGACCAATTCGGTATGGTGGGGTACCGCCAACCCGGCGCCACTGTACGACTGGTCGGGTGACAAGTGGATGACCGAAGGGGCGCGTCCCGGCATCAACCTCTACATCACGTCGGTCATCCTGCTGGATCCGGACACCGGCAATTTGAAGGGGTATCACCAGGAACTGCCGCACGACCCATGGGACTACGATTCGTCCATGGGCGAGTTCGTGTTCCTCGAGCGTGACGGCAAGAAGTATGTCGTGCACCCCAACAAGGGCGGTTTCAACTTCGTGTTTGACCGTTCCGCCAAACCCGTCAACGTATACAAGGTTGTGGATGCCATCAATTTCGTCAAAGACATCAAACCCGACGGCACGTTGGTCGGACGCCGCGACCTGACGGAAGGCAAGCACGAGAACCTGTGCCCGGCCATCGCCGGCGGGTCGAGCTGGAACGCGGGTACCTACAACCCGAAGACCGGCCTGTTCTACCGGGTCGGCTACGAATGGTGTATCGACCTGACGGTGGTGAAGACCGAGCCGATCACGGAACCCGTGGTGCAGTTGAACATCGGCGCGGACTTCGTGTTCGTGCCGCCCAAGGGCCAGAAATCGATGAGCGGCCACATCCGTGCGCGCGATCCAATCACCGGCAAGGTCAAGTTCGAGATCACCTACCCCGGTGCAACCCCCCACGCCAGCCTGCTGAGCACCGGCGGCGGCGTGCTGTTTGTGCCGGAGGCCGACGGAATGTTCGTTGCCTTCGACGCATCCAACGGCAAGAAGCTGTGGTCGCACAACAATGGCCAGGGCCATGGCGGCGGCATCATCAGCTATCTGGCCGGTGGCAAGCAGTACGTCGCGGTCATGACCGGCTGGGGTTCGCTGGTCGGCGACGGCTACGGCGACTGGTTTGGCGAGCCGTGGAAGAGCATGCCGAAGGACTCCGGCGTGCTGAAGGTGTTTGCGTTGCAGTAACCGGAACTACAATCGGCCATAATTGCCGAATCAACCAGGGCGGGGAGTTTCGTCCCCGCCCTTTTTTATCGTCCTCGGAAACAGTGCACGTGCGTTATTACTGAGGAGAACGCTAAATAGTGCGCACTGCGGCACCTGTTGAGTCCCTTCTCCCTCCGGGAGAAGGACAGGATGAGGGGCTTTTGCCGGTGTTATTCCCTCACCCCAACCCTCTGCTTCGCTTCACACCCCTTACGGGTGCATATGAGTGTTCCCTTGTCCCGGAGGGAGAGGGGGAAAAACGATGCGCACTATATTACCGGTTGGGTCAGTAACAGGCACTGTCCGGAAATAATTTGGCGTTGAGTACCTGAGATTAAATTTGGCAAAACGATGACTGCTTTGAGAACAACTTCGTACCCGATCAAGGGCCTGCTGGCGGGCGCTGCCCTTGCCGTTAGCCTGGCCGGCGAGGCTTTGGCCGAAGAGACCAAGACTGCGCCCAAACCCATTGACGTGAAGAGCACGTTTCGCAATATCTGCGGCTTCTGTCACGAAAGCTACGGCCGCAAGGCCGCCAAAGGACCGCAGCTTATGAACTCGGAGCGAAACGACGAGTTCCTGTTCAACCGGATCAAAAACGGCATGCCGGGCCGCATGGCGGCTTTTGGCAGTGCCTTCAACGACGAGCAGATCCACCAGATGGTGAAATTCATCCGCAATCTCAAACCCGGGGAAGAGCCCCAGAACCCATGAACCGATCGATGAACATGCCCCGCATGCGCGCCGGGCTTGCGTTGGCGTACATGAGTGCCGCATTGTTGTTGCCGGCCGCCGAGAATACCGATGCCCGTACGCTAGCCGAAGTGAAATCGCTGGGCGCCATTTCCATGTGCGCCAATCGCGACGCGCTCCCCTACGCAAGCAACAAACCGGAAGCTCCCGGATTCCAGATCGAAATCGGACGTGCTATCGCCGAAGGCCTCGGGGTGCCGCTGAACATAGAGTGGATCCTGCCGCGCCGGCGCGCCAGCGTGGTCAATTGCGACATGATGCTCGACAGCATCAATGACCCGGAAGTCCACGAGGGCAGGCTGCGCCTGTCGCGTCCTTACCAGAAATCGGGGGTCGCGCTCGGTCTCGGGCGCGATGCCGAGTCCATCAGCGACTTCAAGGAATTGAAAAAGGGCCAGAAGATCGGGGTGATGGTCAGCTCGTATGCCAGCATGGTGCTGGGCAAGGCCGGCAAAAGCACTTCGCCCTATGCCTTCCAGTCCGACATGGTGGAGGATCTGGAGAAGGGCGAGTTGTACGGTGCCGCGATATCCATGGCAACCATGAGCTACTACATTCTCCAGCACCCGCAATCCGGGCTGCGGCTGGTGAACGCCTTCGACAGCGAGCCTCAGCTCACCTGGGAAGTTGCGGTGGGATTGCGCCAATCGGACCAGGCACTGGTGGATGCGGTCAACGAGGTGCTCGACAGAATGCTTGCCGACGGCAGTCTCACCCGCATCTACGCCAAGTACGGCGTCGGACATCGCCGGCCGCAGTAGGCTCCGGCCGGCGCAGGTTCAGACCAAAGTCTTGACCGTCTGCTGCGTCAGGCGCAGATACCTGTCGTAGAGCTGCTCCCTTGTTTCCGCCAATGCCGGGTTCAACGGGATGCAGTCCACCGGACAGACTTCCTGGCATTGCGGCCGGTCGTAGTGACCGACGCACTCGGTGCATTTGTCCGGATCGATCTGGTAGATCTCTTCGCCTTGGAAAATGGCGTGGTTCGGGCACTCGGGCTCGCACACGTCGCAGTTGATGCATTCGTCGGTGATCATCAGGGCCATATTGAACTCACTTTCGCACTTTCGCCTTCAACCGCGGAATCACGATTGGGTTGACGAACGGTGAGACGTCTCCGCCCAGGCTGGCGATCTCGCGCACCATGGTGGCGGAGATGAACATGTACTGCTCGGCCGGCGTGAGGAACAGTGTTTCGACATCCGGAAACAGGTTGCGGTTCATTCCGGCCATCTGAAACTCGTACTCGAAATCCGAAACCGCGCGCAGCCCCCGCAGGATGATCTTGGCGTCGTGCTTGTGCAGGAAGTCCATCAGCAGTCCTGAAAAGCCCTCCACCCTCACGTTGTCGAAAGGCGCCAGTGTTTCTCTGGCCATCGCCACGCGCTCTTCGACGGTGAAGAACGGGCTTTTCCCCCGGCTGTCGGCCACCGCGACGATCATTTCGTCGAACAACGTCGAGGCGCGGCGCACCAGGTCCTCGTGGCCGCGCGTGATCGGGTCGAAGGTGCCGGGATAGATGGCCCTCCTGGTTCGCGTTTTCATGATTGAACCCATTTTATCAGGAGACCGTGAACCCGCCCGGCGCGGGATTGGCGCAGCACCTCGTAGCCCTTTGGCAACTCCGGCAGCCGGTCGGATTCAAGGTAGGCGCGCGAGCCGCCGTTAAGTCGGCTCGGCAACAGCGGCAACAGGCGTGGCAGCAGATCCAGATGGTAGGGCGGATCCAGAAACACCACGTCGTACCGGCGCGTATCGGATCGCAGAAACGCCAGTGCATCGGCGCGCACCAGTTCAACCTGCACGGCGCCAAGCATTGTTTGAGTCGCCTGCAGCGAGCGGAATATCTGCGCGTTGCGTTCCACCATCACCACCTGCCTGGCGCCGCGCGAGGCGGCTTCAAACCCGAGCGCGCCGCTGCCGGCGAACAGATCCAGACAGCTCTCACCGGTAAGGTCCTGTCCCAGCCAGTTGAACAGGGTCCCGCGCATCCGGTCTGGAGTAGGTCGCAGGTCCGCCGTGCCGGCAAAGTGGATCAGACGACGGCGCCACTCGCCGCCGATGATGCGAACGCTGTTGCTACGCGCCGGCATCGAGCCCGTACCGGCTTAACCTGGATAATTCATGGGGGACACGGGATGATGGCGAGTCGAGTTCCGAGACAGTTGCGGCTCGACTGCCGCAAATGGCCGGAAATCGGCCGCCAGCGCCCGAGTCGCCCGACGCGACACACTGTACCGCGCAAGAGCTTGCCCATCACCACGGCACGCCAGCGATTATCCGCACACACGGGCGTCTTCATGAATTATCCAGGTTAAGGCCTTGCCGACGCGCCGACCACCACGATGACCATGCGGGCGGGATCGATACGACGGCGCCAGGCGTCTTTCACCTCGGCCAGCGTCACTGCGTCGATCCGCGCCGGAAAGTCTTCCAGATAACTCGGCGGCAGGCGGTAGAAGCCGATCAGCGACAGGTACTCGAGGATTTTCCTGTTGCTATCGATGCGCAAGGGGAATCCGCCGACGATGTTCTGTTTCGCGGCCTCGAATTCCTGCTGCGTCGGACCATCGGCGACGAATTTCGCCAGCGTGTCGCGCGCCACCTCGAGGGCTTCATCGGCCTGATCTTTCTTGGTCTGCAGCCCGATCTGGAACGGCCCCTGTTGGGCGAGCGGATTGAAGTAACTGTATGCGCTGTAGGCAAAGCCGCGCTTCTGGCGGATTTCTTCGTAGAGCCGGGAGGAGGACCCGCCGCCGCCCAGCACGTAATTGCCCAACCACAGCGGAAAATAATCGGGATCGAGGCGCTTGATCCCCGTCTGGCCGATCAGGATATGCGCCTGGGTGGCCGAATGCGCGATCCGGCTGTTCTGTTCTTTGGCAAGGCGCGGTACTGGCGGCAGCGCCGGCAGCGCCGCCGCCGCCTGCAACCCGGAAGTCAACTGCTCCGCGATCATGCGCGCCTGTTCGCGGCCGACGTCGCCGATGATTGAAACCACCGCCTCCCCGGCGGAAAAATGACGGCGGTAGAAACCCTCCAGATCATCGCGGCTGAGCCGTGCGACCGTATCGACTTCCCCCGAACCGCGCATCGAGTACGGATGGCCGGCGTAGAGCAGGCGCTTGAACTCGCGATCGGCAATCGTCTCGGGTTTGGTTTCGGACTCCTTCAGCGCTGCCAGCACCCGCTCCTTCTCGCGTTCGAAGATCGCGGGCTGGAATGTCGGCCTTTGCAGGACGCGCGACAGCACTGCGATCGCCTGGTCGCGCTCGCGAGCACTGGACAGCGTACGCAGGTCATAGCCGGCGCGATCCATGTCGAATCGCCCGCCGATATCCGCGCCGACGTCGGCGAGGCGCTCGGCAATCTGGTCCTCATCCAGACCTTCCACACCCAACCGCAGCATGCGCAATGTCAGCGCGGCCAGGCCGGACTTTTCGCGCGTGTCGCGGCTGGTTCCGGCCGGGAAATCCACGGCCACATCCAGCATCGGCAGATCATGGGTCTCGACAAACAGCACCCGCGCGCCACTCGCCGTCTGCCATTGCTGGACCGGCAGCGCGGCCTGCGCCACTGCCGCAAATACGAGCGTGGCGAGTACCAGAAATCGTGCCAGGACTTTTGGTTTACTCGTCACGGCCGTCTCCCGACTTCGGGCGCGGGGGCGCGCCGGTTCCAAGCCGCTGCGGATCGAGCACCGCGACCGTCAGGTTGTCGTCCACCAGATACTTGCGCGCCACCTCGCGGACCTGTGCGACGCTGACTTCCTGCAGTTTCTTCAACTGCCGGTCCACCGAATCGTGGGGCAATCCGACCGTGTCCAGCGCGCCGATGCGCATCGCCAGGAAGAACACCGAGTCCTGCGCAAAGACCTGTGCCGCGATAACCTGCGCCTTGACCCGCCGCAACTCGTGTTCGCTTATGCCTTCTTCCACCAGGCGCCGGATCTGGTCGCGCAACGCCGTTTCGACTTCCGCCGCGCTTCTGCCCTCGGCGGGAATCCCGTCGAGGAAAAATAGTCCGGGTCCGCGGTTGGTGATGTCGTAGCTCGAACCCGCGGAATTGGCAATGCGGCTGATCTTGACCAGTTCTCTGGGAAGCCGCGCCGCGGGAGAACCGTCGAGCACGCCTCCCAGTACCGACAGCGCGTACGGCTCCCAATCGTGGTCGACATTGCGCAGCACCGGCACCTGATACGCCATCAGCAGGTAAGGCTGTTCCGCGGGCGCTTTTACGTTGATGCGCTTCACGCCCCGTTGCGGCGGCTCAACTTGCGGCTTGCGCTGCGGCAGCGTACGCGCCGGTATCGGGCCGAAGAATTTCTCGGCGAGACGGAACACCTCTTCGGCTTCCACGTCGCCGCACACCACCAGCGTGGCATTGTTCGGCGCGTACCACGTCTTGTACCAATCCCTGGCGTCGGCAAGGCGCATGTTTTCCAGGTCGTTCATCCAGCCAATGACCGGCGTGCGGTAGGGATGCCCCACATACACCGTTGCCATCATCAGCTCCGAGAGCTGCGAATGCGGATCGTCGTCGGTACGCATGCGCCGCTCTTCCATGATGACCTTCATTTCCCTGGCGAATTCCTCCTCCGAAAACTGCAGATTCACCATGCGGTCGGACTCGAGCTCCAGCGCCAGCGCGAGCTTCGACTTGTGCAGTTGCTCGTGGTAGGCGGTGTGATCGCGCGAGGTGAACGCGTTAACGCGGCCTCCGGCGCGGGCGATGATCCTGGAGAATTCGCCGCGCGGCACTTTTTGCGTGCCCATAAACATCATGTGCTCGAGCACGTGCGCCACACCCGTGGTGCCGCTCACTTCATCCATGCTGCCTGCGCGATACCAGACCATGGACACCGCCACCGGGGAGCGATGATCCTCCTTGACGATGATCTTCAGGCCGTTGGCGAGCGTGCGTTCCGCAGCGCCGAACGCGGCCCCCGCCGGAACCACGCAGACCAACGCCGACGCCAACACCGCCCAGCGCGCACCAGCAAGTTTATCGAGCATGCTTATGGATGAGCCAAGAACAAACAGAATAGAATTATGGCTTTCTGGTTTCGAGTGCTGCCGTGGCAGCGCCAGAGTATGTTGAGTTTCCTCAAGCGTGACAAGGACGAACCGACATTGGACGACGGTGACAGCGTCTGGGCGGCGAGGCTGCGCCGGGGGCTGGCCGCCACCCGCTCGCGGCTCGGTGCCCAGCTCGCCGCGGTTTTCGGCAGCGGGCGCAAAGTGGACGAGCAGCTCTTCGAGGACCTCGAAGCGGTACTGCTGTCCTGCGACGTCGGCGTGGATGCAACGCGCCATCTCCTCGATCAGACGCGCGCGCGTGCGCAGCGCGAGCGCATGCAGGACGCAACGCAGATTCGCGATGCGTTGCGGCAGGCGCTGCTCGAGCTGCTCGCGCCGCTGGCGCAACCGCTCGATCTTTCCCGCGCCAAACCCTTCGTGATACTGATGGCGGGCGTCAACGGCGCCGGCAAGACCACTTCGATAGGCAAGCTCGCCAGCTTTTTCCGGAACCAGGGAAAATCAGTCCTTTTGGCGGCCGGCGACACCTTTCGCGCCGCGGCGCGCGAACAACTGAAGATCTGGGGCGAACGCAACGATGTCGCCGTGGTCGGGCAGGAAGGCGGCGATACCGCGGCCGTCATATTCGATGCGGTTCAGTCGGCGTTGTCCAAAGGCATCGATGTCGTGATCGCCGATACCGCGGGACGGCTGCCGACCCAGCCACACCTGATGGAGGAGATCAGCAAGGTAAAACGGGTGATCGCAAAGGTGATCCCGGAGGCGCCGCATGAAGTTCTGCTGGTGCTGGATGCCAACACCGGACAGAACGCGATCACGCAAGTGAAGGCATTCGACCGGGCGCTGGGTGTGACCGGAATCATCCTGACCAAGCTCGACGGCACCGCCAAAGGCGGCGCCATCGCCGCCATTGCGCGCCACAAACCGATCCCGCTGCGCTTCGTAGGCGTTGGCGAGGGCACGGACGATCTGCGGCCGTTCTCGGCCGAGCAGTTCGTGGAGGCATTGTTCGAATGAGGCAGGGCCGGACGCCGGGCAATGATGGTCGAGCGTTGCAGTCGCGGGACCCTGATTCGCTTTCAGCGCCTTCGTCGCCACCCGGATTCCCATGACACCGTCGCGCATGATCAGCGTCAGTCACGTATCCAAGCGCTACCCCGGCGGTTACGACGCGCTGCGCGACGTGACCTTCACTGTGGAGGCGGGCGAGATGGCGTTCATCACCGGCCACTCGGGCGCGGGCAAGAGCACGCTTCTGAAGCTGATCGCCGCAATCGAGATGCCGACTTCCGGCGGCGTGATCATCAACGGCCAGAACGTCTCGGCGATGAAGTCGGGCGCCATTCCCTATCTGCGCCGAAATTTCGGACTGATTTTCCAGGACCACAAGCTGCTTTTCGATCGCAGCGTGTTCGAGAACGTGGCGCTGCCGCTGGCGATCACCGGTTTCCCGCGCGGCGAGATCGCGCGGCGGGCGCGCGCGGCGCTCGACAAGGTCGGCCTGCTGGGGCGGGAAAAGACCAGGCCGATTACCCTCTCGGGCGGAGAGCAGCAAAGGCTTTGCATCGCCCGCGCCATCGTCAATCGCCCGGCCATCCTGCTAGCCGATGAGCCAACCGGAAATCTCGACGCCGCCTATGCCGAAGAGATTATCGGCATGTTCAAGTCGTTCAATCAGGTCGGCGTGACCGTGGTGATCGCCACGCACGACGAGGCGCTGATCGGGCGCCTCGGTCCGCGCATCGTGCACCTCGATCACGGCAGGCTCGCCGCATGAACTGGCTGCTGGCCCACTTCGACACACTGCGCGAGAGCCTGGTCAGGCTGGCGCGCCAGCCTTTCGCCACCGGGTTGAACGTGATCGTGATCGGCATCGCATTGTCGTTGCCGGTCGGTTTTTATCTCGGCATCGACAATCTGCAGACGTTTTCGCGCCAGCTTTCCAGCGACCCGCAGCTCAGCATTTTCATGGACATGGATGCCGGCCAGGGCGATGTGTCGGCAGTGGAACGGCGTCTGCGGACCCATCCCGAAGTCGGCCGCGTCGATTTCATCGCGCGCGAACAGGCGCTGGCCAAGCTCAAGCGCAGCGCCGGATTGGTGGACGTGCTGGCCGACCTGGAGCGCAACCCGCTGCCCGACGCCTTCGTGGTCACGGCCAGGAGCAACGACCCGGCCACGCTGGAGGCGCTGCGCGACCAGGCCGGGCGCTGGCCGAAGGTCGAGCATGTGCAACTTGACGCCGAATGGGCGCGGCGGCTGGACGCCGCGCTCGAAGTGGGACGCCTGCTGGTCACGCTGCTGGCAGCACTACTGGCGTTGGCGCTGGTAGCGGTGACATTCAACACCATCCGCCTGCAGATTCTGACCCGTCGCGATGAAATCGAGGTTTCCAAGCTGATCGGCGCCACCAATCCCTTCATCCGCCGGCCGTTCCTTTATCTGGGCGCGCTCCAGGGTCTGGCCGGAGGCTGTGCCGCCTGGGCCATCGTGACCCTGGCGGTCATCGTTCTCAACGTCCAGCTTGCCGAGTTGGCCACGCTCTACGGCACTGCATTCAAACTGCAACCCCTGGATGCCACCGACTCGGCCGGGCTGCTGGTCTTTTCGGCCGCGCTGGGGTGGCTTGGCGCCTGGCTGTCAGCGAGTCGCCACTTATGGCAGATCGAGCCACGGTGAAGGGCTCTGGCCGCCATGCTCGGGAACTTCCGGAGGTCATTGGCACTCCCATCGCGAGAGTGCTAGTATCTGCGAAAGCTGTCGCAGCAAGGAGGAATACCCAATGACTAATGCGTTGACTGTCGCGGTTCCGTTCCCGTCGACCACGGGCAGCCTGGACACTTATGTTCAGGCTGTCAACCGCTACCCTCTCCTGACCCAGGAGCAGGAAACCGCGCTGGCCCGGCGCCTGCGCGATGAAGGTGATGTGGATGCGGCGCGCCAATTGGTGCTGTCGCACCTGCGTGTAGTGGTGTCGATTGCCCGCGGCTATCTGGGTTACGGATTGCCCCACGCCGACCTGATTCAGGAAGGCAACGTCGGCCTGATGAAGGCGGTAAGGCGCTTTGATCCCGACCGCGGGGTACGGCTGGTGTCGTTCGCGGTGCACTGGATCCGCGCCGAGATGCACGAATTCATCCTGAAGAACTGGCGCATCGTCAAGGTGGCCACCACCAAGGCGCAGCGCAAGCTGTTCTTCAACCTGCGCAGCCTCAAGCAGGGCCACTCGACCATGAGCCCCGAGGCGGTGGCGGACATGGCCAGACAACTCAACGTCCGGGCCGAAGACGTAGTCGAGATGGAGACCCGGATGGGCGGGCACGACGTGGCCCTCGAGCCCTCGTCCGATGACGACGATGAGAGCTTCGCGCCCATCGCCTATCTGGCCGACCCGGCCGATGAGCCGGGCTTGGTGCTCGAACATGACCAGTTCGAACGCGCCCGCAGCCAGGGGCTGGGACAGGCATTGGCCGCGCTCGACTCGCGCAGCCGCCGCATCATCGAGGCACGCTGGCTGCGCGAGCAGGATTCGGCGACCCTGCACGAACTGGCCGACGAATTCGGCGTTTCCGCCGAGCGCATTCGCCAGATCGAGGGCCAGGCGATGAAGAAAATGCGCGCGCTGATGGCGCCATCGGCCGCCTGACCCGGTAGTACAGCTGCAAATAAAAACGCCCCGCGAACGCGGGGCGTTTTGTTTTGGCCGCACTTTTTACGACTGTTTCAACAGCAAGGCGATGTCGTGGGCAAAAACCTCCAGCCCCCGCCCGTAACTGACGTACAGGCGCAGCCGTCCCTGCGTATCAAAAATGTAAGTGCCTGCGGAATGATCCATGGTGTAGCTATCGGGGCGCGCGCCGGCAACTTTTTGATAGAGGATCTTGAATTCCTTCGCCACCCGCGCGGTTTCCTCGGCAGTGCCGCGCAGCGCCAGGAAACGCGGGTTGAATGCGGTCACGTACTGCGACAGGACTTGCGGCGTATCGCGCTCCGGGTCCACGGTCACCAGCAGCACCTGCACCTTGTCCCCGTCGGTGCCGAGCTTTTTCACGGCCGCCGCCAGTTCAGCGAGCGTGGCGGGACAAACGTCCGGGCAATGCGTGAATCCGAAGAACATCACCACCACCCGGCCGCGAAAATCAGCCAGCGCCCGCGGCTTGCCGGTGTGGTCGGCAAGCGCGAAGTCCTGGCCGAATTCGGCTCCAGTGATGTCGGTGGCGCGAAAATCGGGTTTGCCTTGCTGGCAGGCGCCCAGCGCGAGCAGCAGGACGAGCAAGCATAGGCGCAACGCCGGTTTCATGGCGAGCTCCGGCTCATACGCGGAAGTAGTGATCCACAAGCAGCGCGGCAAACAACAGCGACAAGTACACGATGGAGTAGCGAAAGGTTCTCTTCGCCAGTTCGTCGCTGTAGGCCACGCAGATGCGGATGGCGTAGATCAGAAACAGCGCGCCCAGCACCGCGGCACTGGCCAGGTAGATCAGGCCGCTCATGCGGCTGGCGAATGGCAGCGCCGATGCCGCCACCAGGATCACGGTGTAGAACAGCACATGCAAACGGGTGAAGCGATCGCCATGGGTGACCGGCAGCATCGGGACGCCCGCCCTGGCGTACTCGTTTTTGCGATACAGCGCCAGGGCCCAGAAATGCGGCGGGGTCCAGGCAAAAATGATCAGGAACAGCAGCAACGCGTCGGAGGCGACTTCCCCGGTCACCGCGGCCCAGCCGAGCACCGGGGGCATCGCTCCGGAGGCGCCGCCGATCACGATATTTTGTGGCGTGAGCGGCTTGAGCAGCACGGTGTAGATGACGGCGTAGCCGACAAAAGTAGCCAACGTCAGCCACATGGTTAGCAGATTGACCAGCAGGTACAGCAGGGTCAGTCCGAAACCACCCACTACGCCGGCAAACAGCAATGTTTCCAGCGAAGTGATGGTGCCCATCGGCAGCGGACGGGCGCGGGTGCGCGCCATCTTGGCGTCGATCTTCTGCTCGACCAGGCAATTGACCGCTGCGGCTGAACCCGCCACCAGCGCGATGCCCAGTGTTGCGAACAGCGCCGCGAACCAGAACACGGGCGACGCCAGACGCTCGGCCGGCACTGCCAGGAACATTCCGATCACTGCGGTGAAGACGATCAGCGATACGACGCGCGGCTTGGTGAGCTGCAGCAACTGCTGCATCCGCGACGACTGTGTTCTGGACTGAAGCGAAACCGACATTTGCTAACAGAAGCTGGACGGCGAGTATGCCGCCAAGTTTAGCATCACCAACGCCGCCAACACCAACGCGGCCTGCGCCGCGGCACGGAGGCGATAGGCGCGATCAAGCGATCCGCGGCGCAAGGGGAAGCGGCGAGGCGTAACGGCTGCACAGGGCTCCACCCGTTCCGGGCTCCGCAATCATGAAAATTGTCGTCATCGCCTTTCTCATCGTCATCGTTGCCAGCCTCGCATCGGCGCTGATCTACCTGATCCGCGACAAGGGACAATCGGAGCGCACGGTGAAGGCGCTGACCGTCCGCGTTGCGCTTTCCGTCAGCTTGTTCCTGTTGCTCATGATCGGCTACTACTTCGGCATCATTCCGCGGCAGGGGTTCTGAGAAAAAAAGCCGCACAGTTTTTGTGTGCGGCCCCAATTGCCCGCTCATTCCGCGGGTCTCCTTCTCATCCTGTTTTTCTTATTGCTGTTCCTCGGCGCGATCCGCTATCGCCATGAAGCCGCCGGGATAATGCTCGGGGCCGAATGCGTGGTCGTGTTCGTGGCCGATGACTGCACTCATGGCTGCTTTTCCTCGATGACCTTAGCGAAAGTTTCTGGGTGAGAATCCGCTGTCAGCGCCTGCTTGGCGGTCTGTCCCGCAGCGCCAGCCGGGGCGACTGTCGTTGCGCCCCCCGCAGCCGAAGCGGTCTTTTGTTTGGCGGCCCATTCGGCGAACTCTTTCTGCTCGATCGCCATCACCACGATCGGCATGAAGCCATGCTCCTCGCCGCACAGTTCTGCGCACTGGCGGCGGTAGATTCCCGGCTTTTCGACCCTGATCCAGGCATCGCGGATCAACCCGGGAATGGCATCCTGCTTCACGCCGAAGGCAGGCACCCACCAGGCATGAAGCGCGTCGTTGGCGGTAATCAGCACACGCACTTTCTTGCCCACCGGGACCACCAGCGGGTTATCCACTTCCAGGAGGTAATTTTCGCCCCTGGCGGCAGAACCGTAGATCTGCTTTTGGGGGGAGGCGAGAGTGCTGTAGAACATCACTCCGTCGGCCACGCCGGCAAGATCGCCTTCGCCTTTCAGGTATTCGTAGCGCCACTTCCACAGATAGCCGGTGACCTTGACGGTCAAGTCGGCAGAGGAGGTGTTCTTCGGCGACAGCAGCGATTGCGTCGCAGGCCAGGCCATGCCGATCAGGATGAAGAAAGGAACCACGGTCCAGATGATTTCCACGATGGCGTTCTGGTGGAACTGTGCAGCCCGGTGCCCGACCGACTTGCGGTGCCTGATCACCGAGTAAAACATCATTCCGAACACGCCGACGAATATAACCAGGCAGATGACCAGAATGATGGTGTGCAGGTCGTACATCTGGCGGGCAACCTCGGCCTGCGGCTCCTGCAGGTTGTACCTGGCTTGCGCCCAGCCCAGGCTGGAGATCAGCATCGAAGCCGCGCCCACGCCGATTTTTTGCAACGACGTCTTGATCATGTGACCCAGGAAAGGGAATTATCGCGTCGGCCGACGAGCGGCAGTTCCGCCGCGGCCTCAAAACCATTGCAGTACAAACCAAAGTCCCGTTTCGCAATCCCGTGCGAAGGTTCGGCACGACGCAAACCGGCCACTTTTCGCGCGCCGAAACGTAGCACAGGGACACTGACCGGAGCAAGCACGCAGGCTGGCCGAACCCTGTGGACAATGAGTTTAAAATACTTTATATAGGGTCGCTACCTGAATTCAGGCTAGCAACTGAACCGACCAAGGGAATCGGTTCACCTACGGGGACTTCACCAGAGTGCTGCGAACCAGGGACGTCCGGATCAGCCAGGACGGCACGGGGCTTGGCGTCCTGCTGCCGGGTGAGGTGTATTTCGAAATTCTGTCCAGTCAACCGGGGCCACCGCTATGGTCTTAGCAATCGTATTGGTTTTGTTGGTCGTCGGCTCGCTGCTGTTCCACTTCCTGAGCCCGTGGTATTTCACACCGATTGCCTCCAACTGGGGCATGATCGATGACACGGTATCCCTCACCTTCTGGGTCACGGGGATCGTCTTCGTCGTGGTCAATTTGTTTATGGTTTATTGCGTGCTGCGCTACCGTAACCGGAAGGGAAGACGGGCGGATTACGAGCCAGAGAGCAAGAAGCTGGAGGCGTGGCTTGTCGCAGTGACCACGGTGGGCGTAGTCGCGATGTTGGCCCCCGGCTTGTTTGTATGGGCGAAATTCGTCGAAGTCCCGCAAGACGCAGCGGTGTTCGAGGCCCTGGGCAAGCAGTGGCACTGGAGCTATCGCTTCCCCGGGGAGGATGGCGTGATGG
>CAYNFN010000388.1:0-3333 GCA_964396485.1 uncultured Alcaligenaceae bacterium | reverse complement strand
AGACCGGACCCGACTGGATCGGCGACGAGCGCCATGACAATGGGGATCGTACTGGTCGCGCGTTTGGCTGCGAGCGCCGCACGAGTGGTCTCCACGAGGATTACATCGACCTTGCTCTGGACCAGATCGGCAACCAACGCCGATATCCGATCGTAGTCGCCGTTCGCGGATCGCCATTCGATCATCACGTCGCGTCCCTCAGCGTAGCCCGCGTTCTGTAGCCCCTGTCGGAACGCCCGAGCCTCCCTGCCCTCGGGTGAGAAGAGCACCAGGAGAACCCCGATGCGCCGCGGTGATGTCGGCTGCTGGACGGCGGCACTCTGGGGATTAAATACCATCGCCGGACTGGTAGCCAGAGCGGCAAGACTGCTCACAAACGTTCGGCGAGAAAGGCGTCGGATCACCGTGTCACCTCATCGCTGCGCAGTACGCGCAGATGAACCAGCTCCACGTCCGCCTCCTTCTTGATGCCCAACAGTATTCACCAGACCAAGCGTTCAGGACTATCGGAATTCGTAGAACGTGCCGACACACAATAAGCGCTTGATTCATTGCCGATGCTCCGAGGGGGTCTATTCGCATAGGTAATGATAATGCGGATCGAGTGTCTCCTATGGAGGAAATACTCGACCGTCTCCTCTTGGCCGGTTGTTGCCTGTCGCTCGTCGGCATAAAATTTCCAAGAAGCGGACATTGTCTGTCAGATGGAGTCGCGACCACTACAACTGACAGCCAAGAAACCGATCGCTTGTTGGCCTCGCCTCCGGGCTCCCTTCTTGTGCTTTCTCCGCGCCCTCTGCGCTCCTTAAGGCGCAGCACTTACGGCCGAAGCTGCTGCGCCCTTAAGGTGAAACACTCAAGGGAACACTTGGAGCTGAAGCTGCTGCGTCAACGCTCTTGTTGCTGGCCCAAGGCCAGCGAATCAGCATTCCGGCTCCCCCTCTTTCGGTCGGGGATCCGGCTCGAACCCGAACTTCTGCGCGACCTCGCGGGCGTGAATGCGTCCGACCGGAATGCGGTTGCCGGCATAGTCGAAGTACAGTCCCGTGGCGTGACGTCGGGATTCGGCATCGAAAGCCCTTGCCAGCGTGGTGTCGCCGACCGGCTTGCCGTGAACGTCTGTGAACAAGGCCATGATGCTCGCCAGGTCGCGATCGCTGACCAGTCCAGGCCCGCCGCTCCAGCGCAACAACAGCGAGCCTGTTTCGTCCAGCCACGCGCCGGTGACCCGCTCCACCACCTGCCCTGTATGCGTGAGCAGCGACGCGGCGTCGGCGCCGGCGGTGGCAATCACGAAAGGCGCATATTCCAGCGTCACGAACACCCGCTGCGGTCCGTTCTGGAAGAACCAGCGCCCCTGCTCGTCGGCGGCGTAATTGCGGCCGATAAAGGCCACGACGCCCGGGTTGGCGATGCGCTCGCCCTTGATCAGCCAACTGCCGCGACGGTCGAGTTGGAGCCAGCCGTAAACGGCCGGCACATTGGGCCACTTGGCAATCGCCCGAATGACAGCTTCATCCATCTTGTTGCAGAATGAGGTGGTTTAACAAGACATGAATATTACAGTGCTGGTTTGCCGGTTTCAGCCCTAACCTCGTCACATCGTCACATCGTCACTTCGTCACGTCGTCACGATTGCACATCTAATGGATGGCCGGCCGATTACGTAAACTGGGAGAAAACGAATGGCCCTTACTTTTTTTTACGGTTCCGGCTCGCCCTATGCCTGGCGGGTCTGGCTTGCGCTCGAACACAAGGCCATTGACTACGAATTAAAGGCGATCTCGTTCTCGGCGGGCGACCTCAAGAAGCCCGAGTTCCTGAAGATCAACCCCCGCCACAAAGTGCCTGCGATCACCGACGGCGACCTGGCGCTGTACGAATCGTCCGCAATCGTGGAATACCTTGACGAGCAGTACGCTTCGGGAAAGAAGCTCATTCCCGGCAATACCAAACAGCGCGCGTTGATCCGGCGGCTGGTGCGTGAAGCGGACGAATACTTCGCCCACGCGCAGGAACGGCTGGTGAACCAGGTGCTGTTTACGCCACAGGACCAGTGGGATGCCGTCGAAATTGCTTCCGCGCGCAAGGCCTTGGGCAGGGAACTCGGAATTTTCGAGGGTTACCTGTCCGGCGACTATCTGGCCGGCGAACTCTCCGCTGCGGACATCACGCTCTATCCCATGATCGCGTTGTGCCTGCGCATGGAGAAGAAGAAGCCGGATCTCGATGTGCGCAGCGCGATCGGACCAAAGCTCGGCGCATGGATGAAGCGCATCGAAGCGCTGCCGTACTTCGACAAGACCTATCCCTCGCACTGGAAGGCGAAGCCTTAAGGCGGCCTATGGCCGCCGACAAGAGCGTTGACGCAGAGGGCGCAGAGAAAAACAAGAAAAAAATCGGGAGGAGGGCCAACTGGAGATCTGGTGCATGCACGTGGGTGACCGGCGAGCGGCACCGAACACTTAACGCTTTTCATTTCGTTCCGATTTTCTCTGCGTTCTTTCTTGCCTTTCTCTGCGCCCTCTGCGTCAACGCCCTTATCGCTTGACTTCGGTCATTGGTGCGAAGACCCCGGGCTTTCGACCCCGGGTTTCGGTACCATTATGCCCAAATGCAACCCCATATCACGGAGAAAGTCCTCGTGCTCGAATTCACTTCATCGGGAGCTGCGCCGTGAGCATCCTGCTTGGCTGCGTCGCCGACGACTTCACCGGTGCGACCGATCTCGCCAACACGCTGGTCAAGGCCCACATGCGCACCGTGCAATTGTTGGGCGTGCCCCGTCCGGGGCTGAAAGTACCCGCCGCAGACTGCATCATCGTGGCGCTCAAGTCGCGCAGCAATCCTGCCGACGAGGCGGTCACCATGTCGCTCGCCGCTCTCGACTGGTTGCGGCAACAGGGCGCGAAGCAGTTTTATTTCAAATACTGCTCTACCTTCGATTCCACCGACAAGGGCAACATCGGCCCCGTCGCCGACGCGATGCTGGATGCGATAGGCGCGGATTTCACTGTGTTCAACCCGGCATTTCCGACTAACAAGCGCACCGTCTATAAAGGGTATCTGTTCGTCGGCGACGATCTGCTGTCCGAATCCGGGATGCGCCACCATCCGCTCACCCCGATGACCGATCCTTCGCTGGTCCGGGTGCTGCAGCGGCAGACCACGCACAAGGTCGGATTGGTGCCATACGCGACCATCGTGAACGGAGTCGAGGCGATCCGCGACGCCTTCGAAAAGCTCCGCAAGCAGGGAATCCGCCATGCGATCCTCGACTCGATCACCGACGAACATCTGGTAACGCTTGGCGAAGCGTGCGCCGAACTGAAG